>JAGWQH010000122.1 GCA_028870115.1 Candidatus Methylomirabilota bacterium | reverse complement strand
TCCATCCCGCGAAGGGGGGCCTTGAGGTCGTGGGAGACGGAGTAGGAAAAGGTTTCCAGCTCCTTGTTGATGGCCTGAAGTCGGCGATTCAGCCGTTCGACCTCTCCAAGCTGTGCTCCCAGTTTCTCGTTGAGGACTTTTAATTGATCCGTCTGGCGTTGGACCTGCTGCGTCTTCTTGAACAGGTCGACAAACACCGTTACCTTCGCCTTCAGGATCTCCGGCACCACCGGCGTAAACATATAGTCGACCGCGCCCAGGCGGTAACCCCTGGCACGATCCGCCTCGGCCGTGCTGATCGCGGTCACAAAAATGATCGGCGTGTTCTGCGTCTGTCCGCGCTGACGGATCAGCTCCGCTGTCTCAAAGCCATCCATCCCCGGCATCACGACGTCCAGCAGGATGACGGCAACCTCCTGCTGCAAGAGCTGCCGGAGGGCTTCCTTGCCTGAACTGGCCTCCACCAGGTTGTGGCCCAGATCGACCAGGATGCTTTTCAGCGCCATCAGTTTTGACGGCGTGTCGTCAACCAGCAGGATATTGACCTTCTCCTCGGTATCCATATGTCTCCAATGCTCCTGATCAGTCGAGTACTCCCGTTCGTGGTGAGCCCGCTTCGACATGCCAGCCGTTCGTCCTGAGCCTGTCGAAGGAGACGGTTGGCATGCTCAGGCAGGCCTATCGAAGGATGTACTATTGCAATGAGTTCCGTTCCTGCTTCGACACCCTCAGCACGAACGGATTTTACAAAGGAAGCCCTCCGATATTCCCAGCCGGTCATCCTGAGCCTGTCGAAGGAACCGGCTGGTGGGTTCCTTTCGCCAAGCGAGAAATCTCACTCCAATCGGACTGAATCAGCGCTTCTTTCTTTTCCCGCCTCCAGCCCTTGATCTGTCTTTCACGTTCCAGAGCTTCTTCGCGTGTGCAAAAATCTTCTGCAAACGCAAGGGTAACTGGTCTTCTCTTCAGGGTGTACCCTGGAATCGTACCCATCGCATGCTCTGCCATACGTTTCTCCAGATGATCAGTATGACCAACATAGTAGGAACCATCCGCACAGCGTAATAGGTAGACCCAAAAGCTCATTGACAGCCCTTAGTCACGTTCATCCTTCGACAGGCTCAGGACGAACGGATTTTACAAACCACGCCCTCCGATATTCCCAGCCGGTCATCCTGAATCCTTCGACATCCCGGCCGTTCGTGGTGAGCCTGTCGAACCATGAACGGCTTTCGACTCCTTGCTCATGGTCATCCTTCGACAGGCTCAGGACGAACGGATTTTACAAACCACGCCCTCCGATATTCCCAGCCGGTCAT
>JAGWQH010000121.1 GCA_028870115.1 Candidatus Methylomirabilota bacterium | reverse complement strand
GTCTACACCACGCTCAACATCCAACACCTCGAGAGTCTCAACGACGTTGTTACCAAGATCACTGGAGTAATCGTTCGTGAGACGATTCCCGACTCGGTTCTCGAACAGGCCGAAGAGATCGAGCTGATCGACCTGCCTCCCGACGACCTGCTGCAGCGTTTCAAGGAAGGCAAAATCTACGTCCCGGAGCTGGCAAGGGAGGCGATCGACCACTTCTTTCGGAAAGGCAACCTGATCGCCCTTCGGGAACTGGCGCTGCGGCGCACGGCCGACCGCGTGGACGCGGAGATGCGCGCATATATGCGCGACCAGACCATCCCCACGACTTGGCCCGTCACGGAGCGTCTGATGGTCCTGGTCAGTCCGAGTCCTCATGCTGCCCAGACTGTCCGGGCCGGTAAGCGGATGGCAGCGGCGCTGCGAGCGGAATGGATCGCGGTGTACATCGAGACGCCCGCGCATGCGCGGCTGAATGAGGCAGACCGCAGGCGCGTTGGCGACACGCTCCGGCTGGCTGAGACGCTTGGGGCGGAGGCGGTGACCTTAAGCGGGTTGCGGGCCAATGAAAGTGAGGAGGTCCTGCGGTACGCCAAAGCGCGTAACGTCACCAAGATCATCCTGGGGAAGCCATCTCGCTCCCTCTGGAGGCGAATCACGGCGGGCTCGATCGTAGACGCCCTGATGCGCGGCAGTGGCGACATCGACATCTATGTCATCAGCCGGACCGGGGCTCCGCCCGCGCCGGTTGCCAGGGTGGAGCGAGCCCCTGAGCTGGACTGGTCCGCCTACGGCCGCGCCATGGCTGTCGTCACGCTCTGCACGGCGGTGGCGTGGCTGATGTTTCCGTATTTCGGGCTCTCCAATCTGATCATGGTGTACCTGCTCGGGGTGACCGGCGTCGCCGCTCGATCCGGGCCTGGTCCCTCTGTCCTGGCCTCCATCCTGAGTGTGGCGGCCTTCGATTTCTTCTTCGTGCCTCCCTACCTCACCTTTGTCGTGGCCGATGCCCAATATCTCATCACCTTTGCGGTTATGCTGGTGGTTGCGCTCGTCATCAGCGGGCTCACGGTGCGGATCCGCACCCACGCAGAGCTGACGCGCCAGCGTGAGCGACGGACCGCGGCGCTGTACGCGCTGAGCCGGGAGCTGGCCAGCACGCGAGGCGTGGACAATCTCCTGCGGGCCGCCGGCCGGCACATCGCCGAGGTGTTTGGGGGCCAGGTGGCGTGGTTACTTCCTGACCCGGGCGGCCACCTCAGTCTGCAGACGGCGCTCTCGGCTCAGTTCGAGATGACCAGTTCCGAGCTCGGGGTGGCTCAGTGGGTGCATGAGCACGGGCAGATGGCCGGACTCGGGACGTCAACACTGCCGGGGGCAAAGGCGCTGTACCTCCCGCTGGTTGCGTCCCAGGGGACGCTCGGCGTGTTGGGGCTGCAACCGGCAGAGCCACAATCGCTGCAGGCGCCCGAGCAACTGCACCAGCTTGAGACCTTCGCCAATCAGACCGCCCTGGCGCTGGAGCGCACCAGGCTCGCCGAGGCCGCGCAAGAAGCGCAGATACGCGCAGAAGCCGAGCGACTGCGTAGCTCGCTCCTCAGTTCGGTCTCCCACGATCTCAGGACGCCCCTCGCCTCCATCACCGGGGCAGCCAGCAGCCTGCTGGAAGGTGACAAGATGCTCGATGCGGTGACCCAGAAAGAGCTGCTCGAAACGCTCTCCGAGGAGGCCGAGCGCCTCAATCGCCTGGTGAACAACCTGCTCGAGATGACGCAGCTCGAGTCCGGAACCCTCCAGGCCAGGAAAGAGTGGTACCCGCTGGAAGAGGTGGTTGGCGTCGCGCTGGGCCGCCTGGCGAAGCTCTTGCGCGACCGCTCCGTGACTACTTCGTTGCCGGCCGATCTGCCTCTCGTGCCGATCGACGACGTCCTGCTGGAGCAGGTGTTGATCAATCTGCTGGACAACGCCATCAAGCACACGCCGGATGACAGTCCGCTCGAGATCACGGCCTGGGCGGAACCTGGAGCGGTCACCGTGGAGGTGGCGGACCGCGGCCCGGGGCTCACGCCGGGCGACGAAAAGCGGGTGTTTGACAAGTTTTACCGTGGTCCGGGGCGCACCTCGCGCGGTGCCGGTCTCGGGCTGGCCATCTGCAGGGGGATCGTGGAGGCGCATGGCGGTCGCATCTGGGCCGAGAACCGACCTGAGGGTGGCGTGACGTTTCGCTTCACCATCCCTCTGACCGGCACTCCCCCGGAGCTGGAGGGGATCGATGCCTGATGTTCCGGACAGTCTGGACGCAGCGGTTCAAGAGGGGGGCGCGGATGCTCGGACGAGTGGACCGGTTGTTGTGCTTATCGAGGACGAACGACCGATTCGTCGTTTCCTCCGCGCTTCTCTGACTGGTCAAGGGTACCGGCTCGTTGAAACAGCCACAGGTGAGGAGGGATTGACGGAAGCTGCGACGCGACAGCCTGACGTCGTCATCCTTGACCTCGGTCTGCCTGATATCGACGGCCTCGAGGTCATCCGCCGGCTCCGCGAGTGGACCGCTGTACCGATCATCGTCCTCTCGGCGCGGGGGCAGGAACGCGACAAGATTGCTGCGTTGGATGCGGGCGCGGACGACTATGTAAGCAAGCCGTTCGGGGTGGGCGAGTTGCTGGCTCGCATGCGGGTGGTCCTGCGACACGCAGCGCGCAACTCGACAGCAACTGCCGAGTCAACGTTCGCCATAGGCGATCTGCATGTAGACCTGGCGCTCAGGCGGGTTACGGTTGCGGGGCGGGAGGTCCACCTGACTCCAATCGAGTACAGGTTACTGACGACGCTCATTCATTATGCGGGAAAGGTGGTGACCCAGCAACAATTGCTGAAGGAGGTCTGGGGCCCCCAGTCCACCGAGCAGGCGCACTACCTGCGGGTCTATGTCGCCCAGCTCAGGCGGAAGCTCGAAGCCGACCCGGCGCGTCCGCGCTATCTGCTGACCGAGCCAGGCGTGGGCTACCGCTTGGCATCGGAATAGCCGCAGGAGGCTAGTCTCCTTCTTTGTCCAGGCCGCCCAGGGCTAACGTTGTGAAGGTCTCGGCGAGCCCCGCTGTCAATCGGGTCAACTCCGGATAGGCCAGCTTTTCGGGAGTATCGTGGCTCGTATGGTAGTGCGGGTAGCGGTAGAAGGCTGTATCGGTGACCATGAAGGCAGGGTAGCCTTGCCGCCAGAACGACCAATGATCGCTCCAAGCGACCCCGGGAATAAAGAAGAAGGTCGCAACGTGCTCGAGCGGAAAATCGGAGGCATGGCGGAAGGCCTGCGCTGCGCGGCGCATCAGGACGCGCGAGCGGAAGTTGGAGACGAAGGCGATAAAGTTGGCGCGGTTCCGGTAGAAGAAACGGAAGAGGGGCGGGTAGCGCTGGCTGCCGGGCTCGTCCCGGTAGGAGCCGATCGTTTCCAGCGAAACCATCAAGCGAATGGCATCGCCGCGGGCACGCGCGGCCTTGGCATAGATGACGCTCCCCTGCCGCCGTGTAAAGAAGAACGGCGGCTCCTCATTGACGAAAGCCACGAAGCGAACCGTCAGCGCCGGCGTGATGTCGGCGAACAGTCGCGACAGCTCAAGCAGGGCGGCGACGCCGCTGGCGTTGTCATTGGCGCCCGGGCTCCCCTGCACCGAGTCGTAGTGGGCGCCGATAAGCAGAATCTCTGTCGGTCGAGTGCACCCGAGCCGCGTGATCTCCAGGTTAGCCCACTGCGTGCCGGAGAGGTCGTACCAGTGGGGGACAACCTGGTAGCCCTGGTGGCGCCACTCGGCCTCGATGTAGTCTGCGGCGGCGCGCAGCGCCTCGGGCCGGAAGACGTTGCGCTCGCCGAGCTCGCCGGCGAGGCGCTCGATGTGAGCCCGCAGGCGTGAGGCTGAGATCTGTTGGGCGATGCTCGCGGTTTCAGAGGCTGGCTTTGGCGTATGCGACATGGTATCATCCGGCGATGGCAGTTCGCGCGAGCAATCTCGATCGGCGCGGGTGTGTAATAACCGTTCTCCATTCCTCACTATTTTACACCAGAGAATATGGCGCTAGTTTAGAAAACCATCAACAGGAGGAGGGGCGAGATGAGGCAGATCGTCGCATGTGGTATCGCAATGCTCCTGATCGCGCATAGCACCCAAAGCTGGGCGGCGTCAGAATCAGGCAGGCCGAAGAGTACGCTCGGACAGGTCGGTACAGGGATCGGAAGTGCCGTGGGGACATTCGTCTATTTCCCGTTCAAGGCGGCCTTCTGTATTTTAGGCGGGCTGGCAAGCGGCGTGACCCTGATAGTTGCGGGATCAGAGCAAGCCGGAAAGGTAGCCAGTACCTCCTGTGGAGGGAACTGGACGATCACGCCGGCTAACGTAGCAGGCGAAGAGCCGGTGAAGTTTACGGGTGATTCCCATACGCGATAGTAGAGAGCGCGCCACCGCTCTCTACTCCGATGTTCATACGCAAAAATTCCGCATTCTGATCGGAATTGTATTGGGAGTTGGGTGAGGTGGGCGGCGGAACGTGCGCGAAGCCAACCTAGTCATCCTCCCTCTCCTTGTGCCGGAAACCTCTTCCGCGACCTGCCCAGTGCGGTCGGCCCTCGCCTCTCTTCCAATGACCGGGCGGGACCTTGTAGTAGGCCACCGGTACGGCGAGGACGGGTCGGGGTACCCTTTCTACGGCGATGAAGCTCCATGGGCCGGCATAGGACGGCGCTACGAACCATGCACCGTTGTGGTGGCTGTAGTATCGCCTGTCGTACGCGAAGAAATTAACGCTCACGCTCGGCGCATAGTAGACCGGCGTCCCGGGTACAACGACAAGTGGCGGTGGAGCTGGGAGGACGATCGCTGGAGGCGGTGGAGGTGCCCCGACGTTGATGCCTATGCTGAAATCGTTTGCATTGACGGGGACCGGCATCACCATCAGGTACGAGGCGACTGCTACGGTGCTGGCAGCGAGGACAAGCGCGCTTTTCATCTCAAATACCCTCCCCTTATAGTATCCGGCCGCAGAAGTTGCATCCGAGAAACATACCGATCGCCGTAGAGAAACTACCACCTTAATGCTTTCAGTAAAATGCATACACGGTGCCAACACCCGTATACAGGTAATACCTTGATTTTGCGAGAGTGCCTCCCTCGCGCTGGTTGCAGTTGGCGCTTGGGAACGGTTAAATCTTCCACAGGTATGTAATTGTTGAAGTGGCAAGACAGATTCAGGGTTAACTGGTAACCTCTCCGCTATCTTCCGGCTCGCCACGGCTTTCGTCGCTTCGCTGACTTGCTGAACGATCACCGACATGCTGCCCCCACGTATAAGAGATCGGTGGTCTTCTCTTCCACCCCCTGAAAACAGAATGAAAAATCTACACTAGTCCCGTGTGGTCGAAGGCTACGCATCGCTGTAATTATAGAAGAAATCTGAGGCGGCTGCTTGGCACGGAGATTGCCTTGGGATGAGGTGAACCCTTTGATTGCCGAATGAGGAGCGGCCACACACTGACTGCTCACCGAGGTGTGAAGAAAGAAGTGAGTTGGAAGAGGAATGTGGGTGCGAGTGGCGACAATTTTTGGGCTAAGGCTTGCCAAGGCAACATCAGTCGCCGTGCTCAGGAGAGAAGGGGATAAGCGGTCGCTCTACAATCAACATCACCAATCCTTTTGACCCGGAACGTTGAGAAGGGAGAAGAAGAAAGCGATGTTGGATCAGAGGTGGAATCTGTGGAAGCTCACTGCAATCGGGATGGCGGTGGTCTTTGTCACGGCACTGATTACCGGACTGGTGGTCGCAAACTGGGTCGGTAATCAGAAAACAACGCCGGTTGCCGAGACCCCTCGAGGGCGGGTCTCGCGAGCCGTTTCACCGCAGATGGCGCCGTCCCTCGTAGCGAGACCGTCGGCTTCGGACGTCGCGGCGTGTAATCAGTATGCGAGATCCATGGCCGGCGACAAGACAACCGAGACCCTCAAGGACGCTTTGGTCGGAGGGGCTATCGGCGCTGGCGTGGGCGCGGCTGGCGGCGCGATCGCCGGAGGCGGCGGAGGCGCCGGCAAGGGAGCCGGCATCGGAGGCCTGGTGGGGGCGACTGCAGGCACTTTCTACGGTCTCAACGAGGGCAGGCAGAGTGATGCCCGCTACGTTGCTGCGTACCGGGGCTGCATGAGGAGCCGGGGCTATAGGGGCTAGTGTGTGCTCGCTTCCAGCTCAATGAGAACCAGGAGCCCGGGCCGATAGCCGCCACCTAAACTTTCCCCTTGGAAGAACGCGGCAGGCGTGTTATAGTTACTCGACATTGCAGCAGTGAGGTTGATCGAGGCCGTGACGCGGCCCGATCCATTGTCGAGTTGGGACGTTCAATCCCGCACGGTGACTTCTCCGGTGATCCCACCGTTACCCCACTCAAACTGACCGGACAAACAGCACGGATGCGTTCTGCCCATCAAAGGACAGGCGCGCCCGACACCAGCATTGGAGAATCATGTCGTTTTCGTCATTCAGACTCAACGCGAACCTGTTGAAAGCCATCCACAACATGGGGTTTGAGCACCCCACGCCGATCCAGCGCCTGGCTGTCCCGCCCCTCCTGGAGGGGAGGGATGTCATGGCCTCCGCCGTAACGGGAAGCGGCAAGACTGCGGCCTTCCTGCTCCCCATCCTCCACCGCCTCGCAGACAAGCCCAGGGGAACCACAAGGGCGCTCGTCCTGGCACCCACCCGTGAGCTGGCGGCGCAGATTTCGGAGCACCTCCACGAACTCGCGGCGCACACGTCCCTGAAGGGCGCCGCGGTCTACGGGGGCGTGTCCATGGGACCACAGGAAGGGGCATTCCGCAGAGGCGTGGATGTTCTGATTGCCACCCCGGGACGGCTCCTCGACCATTTCCAGTACCCGTATGCGCGCCTCTCCGGTATCGAGCACCTCGTGCTCGATGAGGCGGATCGCATGCTCGACATGGGCTTTCTGCCGGACATCCGCCGCATCCTGCAGCACGTCCCCAAGAAACGGCAGACGCTGCTCTTTTCGGCGACCTTGCCGGCGCCCATCATGGAACTCGCCAGGGACATGCTGCAGAACCCGGTCTCCCTGAACATCGAGCGCAAGGCCGCGCCGGCGGCAGGGATCACTCATGTAGCCTACCCTGTCCCGCATGAGCTGAAGTCCACCCTCTTCCTGGAACTGGTGAGGACCAGCGCATCTAAGCACGTCCTCGCCTTCACCCGAACCAAGCACCGGGCCAACCGGCTCGCCGACTTCCTTGAAAAGTCCGGGGTCACCTGTGAAAGAATCCATGGCAATCGCAGCCAGGCGCAGAGGACCGACGCTCTGGCGAGTTTCAAGAGGGGACGATGTCGCGTCCTGGTCGCGACAGATATCGCCGCCCGCGGCATCGACGTGGAGGGGCTAGGTCTCGTCGTGAATTTCGACGTTCCGCAGCTCCCCGAAGATTACATCCACCGGGTCGGGCGCACGGGACGGGTGGACGCGACGGGCGATGCCTACACCCTTGTCTCTCCGAACGAAGAGGACACTCTCCGCGCCATCGAGCGCGCCATCGGTACACGCCTGCCCCGCCAGAAGGTTCCGGGGTTTAATTACGCAACGACACCTACTGAGCGCTTTGAGATCCCCCTCGCCGAACGTATTGCTGCCATCCGCGCCCGAAAAGCGGAAGAGCGGGTGCGGGCGAAGGCGAATGCAGCGCGGCGCGCCACACAGGGGATCACAGTGAGTCCTGCCGGAAACGGGACAGGCGGGCAGAACCTCAGGAGCAATCGCGTAGCCCGTCCGAGCCGCTGGGCCGGAAAGCCGGTTACAGGAAAGTCCTTCAGCAGGCCAGTCAGTGGACGCTTGAACCGGACGGCCGACTGGCGAGGCAATGGCTCTACCGTAGAGCCACGAAGCGCTCAGCGGACGTAGAAAACACCCCCTATGCGGTCCGGAATAGGCTTCGTGGTCGCTTGACCGCGAAGCCGTAATCCCCTCTCTGGGTTGGGCCACCTGCCTGCCGTGCCGGACGTGAGACAGGCAGGTGGTTCCAGTGTAGCCGCTCCCTACCTATCATCGCTGCCTCCCTGTACTATCCCTCCATGCTCTCCTGTATCCTTGCCAAGGTTTGCCATGTGGAATAACATGTTACGACAATGAGGGGCTGTGCTCACGGCACAAGCCTTGAAGTAACAACATGTTACTCCCAGTATGAAGATCGTCCATAGGTGCGTACCTAGCGAGGGAATGCGATGCTGGCAGAGCTCGATATATCCAAGGCAAAGGAGTGAGTGCCATGCCGAAACTCTACAAGATTCCGCTAGTGTTGAGTCCTCAGCCCGAAGGGGGGTACACGGTGGCCAGCCCGGTATTGCCGGAGCTCATCACGGAGGGAGATACGCCGGAAGAGGTCATGCGGAACGTGAACGACGCTCTGGAGGCGGCGCTGGAGCTGTACGAAGATCAAGGCAGGCCGCTACCTGCGAATGTCCGGCAAGACCCACAGGCCGATCCAATCTGGTTCGAGTGCCTGGTGTCCGAATCTCGAAGTGTTGGAAGATTGAGGTCAAATTGAGAGCTATGGGTTGTATTGAAATTCTACGACACCAGGAAGGCTCGCATCGGAAATGGCGCAATTCTGCTACGGGGCGGGGGACCACAGTCCCGGACTGGGGCGGAAAAGATCTCAAGCTCGGGACCGTTCGGGCGATCGTACATCAGCTCGGTCTTGACTGGAGCGAATTCCAACGGATATGAGCAACCTCGTTGAGCACTCCATCTGTGATGGCGTCTTCGAAGAACCGACGCACTATCACCACGATGCGCAAAACAAGGAGTCTGAGGGGCGCGAAGGTAGACGGTCCGTATAGTACCAGATCGGTTGAAGCCCCGGATGGACTTGACGCCGTACCACGCGACGTACTTGGCCTACGAGCTGACCAAGTGCTGTCCGTCCGACGGCATAGAGAAGCTCGCCGGCGCACTCGTCGATGTCCAGGTAGACCTCAATCCCCACCAAGCGCAAGCTGCGCTGTTCGCCTTCCGGTCTCCTTTCTCGAAAGGCGCCATTCTCGCTGATGAGGTGGGGCTGGGCAAGACCATCGAGGCCGGCCTGGTGAGCGTCATTGATGAGCGTACATTCGGCGATGTCCAGAGCTTCCGTGAGCAGTTTGCCTATCTGAACAACCACGCAGTGTTCAACACGCTGAAGGCTCGTTTGCAACCGCTGTGTCACCGGACGCTGCGCCGCCAGGTGCTGCCGTACGGAGATCGAGAGCGAGTTGCAACAGCGTGTCTCACGGACGACGCTGTTTCCGATCCGGTGGAAGCTGGCATAAGTATTCCGGTAAGGTGGGTTTATTTTTTGTTGCAGGCATGCAACAATACCCGAAAAATAGGAACGAGGTTTCATGAGGAGGAGTACACAATGAGTCCGAAGTTACTTGAGATTGAACGGGAGGCCATTCGCTTGCCGGTCAAGGATCGGGAGGCGCCGGCTGAACGCCTGATGCGCAGCGTGCAACGCAAACCCTTGACCCAGGTAGACGAGGCCTGGATCAAGGAAGCGGAACGCCGGTTTTCCGCGCGGCGATGAGGGAAACGGGTAGGGATTCCAGGTGACCGAGCCAACAATCATCTGTCCAAGCTGCAAGGCTGAGATCAAGCTCACAGAATCGCTTGCCGCGCCGCTCATCGAGGCTACCAGGCGCGAGTACGAGAAGCGTCTAACCCAAAAAGACGCCGACTTCGCTAAGAGAGAACAGTCGCTCTATGACCGCGAGGAAGCCCTCAATAAGGCAAAAGAGTCTCTCGATGACCACGTCGCCGAGAAGCTGAGGCAGGAACACGCAAAAATCGCAGCCGAGGAAGCGAAGAAGGCTAAACTTGCCCTGGCGACTGATCTTCAGCAAAAGGCCACGGAGATAGCAGACCTTCAAGAAATCTTGAAACAGCGTGACGAGAAGCTTGCTGAGGCCCAGAAGACCCAAGCCGACCTCCTCAGAAAACAACGTGAGCTTGATGATGCCAAGCGGGAGCTTGAACTAACGGTTGAGAAACGAGTGCAGGCGGGGCTTGCCACAACCCGTGACCAGGCGAAAAAAGAAGCGGAGGAATCCCTAAGACTCAAGGTGATGGAGAAGGAGCAGACCATTACCTCAATGCAGAAACAGATCGAGGATCTGAAGCGCAGGGCTGAGCAGGGGTCACAGCAACTCCAAGGGGAAGTGCAGGAGCTTGAGCTTGAAGCGTTGTTGAGCGCCAAGTTCCCTCGTGACACCATTCAGCCTGTCCCGAAGGGCGAGCACGGTGGCGATGTGCTGCAAATCGTTTGCGGTCTTGCCGGTCAGCCTTGCGGAGTAATACTGTGGGAAACAAAGCGGACCAAAAACTGGAGCGATGGTTGGCTGGCAAAGCTTCGCGATGACCAGCGATCGGCAAAGGCAGAGATTGCCGTCATAGTGAGCCAAACCCTTCCTAAGGGTATGGAGACATTTGGATTGATTGATCAGGTCTGGATAACGGATCCCAGATCGGTGATTCCCGTTGCTGTGGCGCTTCGCCATATGTTGGTAGAGGTTGCTTTAGCACGCCAAGCGTCTGAAGGACAGCAAACCAAGACCGAGATGATTTATCAATATTTGACGGGTCCACGTTTCCGCCAACGCGTGCAGGCAATAGTGGAGGCTTTCTCTTCAATGCAGGAAGACCTCGATAAGGAGAAGAAAGCCATCACGAAGCAATGGGCCAAGCGCGAGGAACAAATCGACCGTGTCATGCAGTCAACCGTTGGCATGTACGGCGACCTGCAGGGAATCGCAGGGAAGACATTGCAGGAGATCGAGGGGTTAGAACTACGGGCGTTAATCTCGCCGGAACTTGTAGACGAAGAAGCCGCTCCAGGGTAAAAAGTGGTTGTCAGCAGGCAGTTAAGGAAAAGCCTTTTTTCGGCTGCTCTCCCAAAAGTGTCAGTCCGACTCAGAGCGCAAACTTGCCGTGATTCTCGACCGGGAGGTCCAGAAGTGGTTCAAACCAGCGCAGGGGCAGTTCCAGATTTCCTATAAAGTGGGCATTGACTACCACGACTATGTCCCGGACTCTGTGGCTGAAACGGAGAGGGTCATCTACATGCTCGAACCGAAGGCGCGAAATGAGATGACCGATACCGAGGTACTGGCAAAGAAAGAAGCGGCTGTGACGTGGTGCGCTCGCGCCGCGACCCACGCTATCAGCAATGGGGGCAAGCCGTGGACGTATGTCCTCATCCCGCACGATGCGATTGCCGAGAACATGACGCTTGGCGGATTGATCAGCCGGTTCGCAGCGACGCCCTGAATGTCACTGATGAGCGCAAAGACAACGTACCGGAACCTTTTTCAGTAGGTGTGCTTCGCGGTCGGCATGCTTGTGGCCCAACCTTCTATTTTCCGCCTGCCTGCGCGCGCCGACCTGGAACAGGAAGAGCGGGAGACGGAACGTGGGTAACGAACGGAGTCGGGAGATCTAATCACCTTTTCAGTTCGGAGTTAAGAAACCGCTAAGCGCCTACGAGTCGATCGTAAAGAAGCAGATGAATACATAACACCCAGGCGTAACCATGGGAGAAAGAAGGAGTCAGGGATGACCGGAAGAGTGCCAGTTTTCATCAGTGTGGTGCTGGGTTTGGTCTTGATGGCGGGGTGCGCGAAGCGTGAGATCCATCTTAAAACCGTCAAGGTAAGTTCTTCAGCCGTCTACTGCATCTTCGATCAATCCTGTGCGGTGACCGTTACCGACAGTCTTACCACTCCTATCCCGATGAAGACCGGGGGAACGGCTTTTGTCGAGTCCCGCACCTTCGCGGGCAAGCCTGGTACGCCGGCAAGCGGTCTGTACGGCTATGAGTACCGGATTGATCTCTCGAAGGCCGTTGAGACTATGGTTGATGTCGAGGGCGTCAAGACCAAGCACATTCCGTGTCTGCTGTCTATGACGCTTGAGTTCGGTCCCATCGTCGATACCCTGGATTACGATGGC
>JAGWQH010000120.1 GCA_028870115.1 Candidatus Methylomirabilota bacterium | reverse complement strand
TCGCAGACCAGCGACGGCGCGGCCGCGGTGTTAGTGATGTCAAGGGAGAAGGCGCGCCAAGTGGGACTGCGACCGCTCGCGGTCTTCAAGGCATTTGCCGTCGCAGGCGTGCCGCCGGATCTCATGGGGATTGGACCGGTCGAGGCGATCCCTAAAGCGCTCAAGCTCGCCGGCCTCACCCTTGACCAGATCGACCTGATCGAGCTGAACGAGGCATTCGCCGCACAGGCCCTTGCCGTCATCCACGAGCTGAAGCTCCCTACTCCTCGGATGAACGTCAACGGCGGTGCAATCGCCCTGGGTCATCCGCTCGGATGCACCGGAGCGAAACTGACGGCCACGCTGCTGCACGAGATGGGACGACGCGCATCTCGCTATGGTATGGTCACGATGTGCATCGGTGGGGGGATGGGGGCTGCGGGCATCTTTGAACGGATATAGGGGTTAGGGCGGAGGATGACCAGATGACTACCTCGAAGCCTGAGCCCGTTGCGGGCGGCAGCTTTCTCATCTGCGAGACACCTCCTCAGGAGGTCTTCACGCCTGAAGACCTGAGTGAGCAACAGCAGATGATGCTGAAGGTGACGCGCGAGTTCATCGCGGCCGAGGTCAAGCCCAAGGCCGAGCAGATTGAGCACCAGGACTGGGACCTGACGCTGCAGCTCTTCAAGAAGGCGGGGGAGTTGGGACTGCTGTCGGTGGACATCCCGACCAAGTACGGTGGCTTGGAACTGGACCTGATCACCTCTACAGTCATTGCCGAACAGATGATTGAGGGCGGTTCCTTTGCCATCTCGGTCTTGGACCACTCGGGAATCGGGTCGCTCCCGATCGCCTGGTTCGGCACCGCCGAGCAGAAGGCTCGCTATCTGCCCCTTCTTGCCACCGGGACAAAGATCGGTTCCTACGCGCTCACAGAGCCAGGCTCCGGCTCCGATGCGCTCAGCGCCAAAACGAAGGCGGTCCTCTCACCTGACGGAAAGTTCTACATCTTGAACGGCACGAAACAGTTCATCACGAATGCCGGCTTTGCCGATCTATACATTACCTACGCCAAGGTGGACGG
>JAGWQH010000119.1 GCA_028870115.1 Candidatus Methylomirabilota bacterium | reverse complement strand
TCCACCGCAAGAGGCTTTTCTGCACTACACGCGGTTTTCAGCATCCGGCGCTTCCGGATCACGGAGTGACGCGGTCCGGCTGATCGACGAGCGGTCTTTTTGGTGCAGATCGAGCCACTACTGCGGAAGATGGGCTAGTTGAACGAGTCTGGCAACACAAGAACGACGTGACTGAGGGCTTCACGAAGCGATATGGAGCGCATCGCCTGGTTTGGTTTGAGTTACACGAAACGATGGAGTCGGCCATCCGCCGCGAAAAGGCGATTAAGGAATGGAAGCGCAAATGGAAGTTAGAGCTAATCGAGAAGACCAATCCCACCTGGCAGGACCTTTATGCATCGATACTCTGACTGGATTCCGGCTTCCGCCGGAATGACGGCGGTGAGGATTCAGGAGAACTTCGAGGAGTTGACCGTATGAGACAAGGCTGGGACGAACTGCCTCTCGGCCAAGCCTCTCTCAAAATCATTGATGGAGACAGGGGCAAAGCGTATCCGAAGCACGGGGACTTCTCCGATGACGATTACTGCTTGTTTCTTAGCACAGCGAACGTGACGAGTTCCGGCTTCGACTTCTCTGAGTGCCAGTTCATATCGGAGCAAAAGGACGAGGAACTGCGAAAGGGGAGGCTATCAAGACAGGATGTTGTCCTGACCACGCGAGGGACGCTCGGAAACGCCGCCTTGTATGGAGATGAGGTTCCCTACGACCACGTACGGATCAATTCCGGCATGGTCATCATGCGGGCGGACCCCGCGAAGCTTCTCCCTGCGTTTCTATTTGGCTTCCTGCGCTCACCTGGGTTCAAAGGGCAGGTTGAACAGCTTCGCAGCGGCGTTGCCCAGCCTCAGCTCCCGATCCGAGATATCTATAAGATCACACTGCCTCTACCTCGCAAGGAGGTGCAGCAACGAATCGTCGCTGTGTTTGCTGCTTATGACGACCTGATCGAGAACAACCGGCGGCGGATGGCGTTGTTGGAGGAGGCGACGCGACAGCTCTACCGCGAGTGGTTCGTCCGCCTCCGCTTCCCCGGCCATGAACACACTCCTATCACCAACGGCGTGCCGGAAGGGTGGGAGCGGTTGCGGCTGAGTGAGTTGGCCGAGATCACAATGGGCCAAAGCCCGGAGTCCAGGTACTATAACGAAGACGGTGAAGGTCTTCCGTTTCACCAGGGCGTAACTGACTTCGGCGATCGGTTCGTAACCCACCGCATTTATTCGACTGCGCTGAATCGCATCGCCGAATCCGGAGACATTCTATGCAGCGTTCGGGCTCCGGTCGGTCGACTCAATGTCACGCTCGATAAGATCGTGATTGGCCGTGGTCTTGCCGCATTGCGCAGCAAGACCGGACACCAAGCTTTGCTGCTACAGCAGCTTCGCGCGTACTTCTTCAAGGAGGATCTCATTGGTGGGGGCGCGATCTTTGCCTCAGTTACCAAGAAGGAGTTCTCGGTACAGGTGCTGCTGGAACCTCCCGAGCGTCTGAAGCGAGCGTTCGAGGAGGTAACCGTCCCCTGCGATGAGCAAATCCGTGCACTGCATCTCCAGAACCAGCAACTCCGCGCGGCCCGCGACTTGCTGTTGCCGCGCCTGATGAGCGGAGAGATCGCCGTATGAGTGCGCGGGAGCGCCGCTGAAGCGGTAGCGATCTTTACCCATTGGGTGAAGAAATCTCTTGACTGTGGACATTCCTGGAGTATATTGTCTTTACCTCATAGGTGAAGACACTGTGACAGGAGCGCTGGATCCTCGTGGAAGTCAGATTCCGGACACGAACGCTACAGAGACGGTATGAGGTGTCCGCCGAGGCGATCCGGGCTTACGGTGAACCGGTCGCGCGCAAGTACATCCAGCGAGTGGGCATTATCAAGAGCGTCCGGGACATCGAGGAATTGAAGCGAATGCCAGGTCTTCGATGCCACGAACTCAAAGGCCACCGGAAAGGATTCTGGGCGATCAACCTGACAGGGTTTCATCGGCTGATCTTTACCCTGGAGGGCAAGCGGCTTGAAATTGCGCATATCGAGGAGGTGAGCAAGCATTATGGCGACTGAGGCGGCGATCCATTCCAATCTGGCGATTCCTCCCGGCGAGTACCTGGAGGAGGTCATCGGTGAGCTTGGTATGACCAAGGACGAGTTGGCCACGCGGATGGCCCGTCCGGCTTCCAAGCTGAGCCCGATCTTCAAGGGCGACAAGGCCATCACCCCCGATACGGCCCTGCAACTGGAGAAGGTTGTCGGCGTACCGGCGCACATCTGGCTGGGGTTGGAGAGTGAGTATCGTCTCACCTTGGCCCGGCAACAGGAGACCGGTGAACAGGTCGGTCGGCAACGAGAGACCGGCCTGATCTCGTCCTACTGCTACAACGCGCTGGTCAAGGTGGGCGCGGTAGCGAAAAAGACCGATTCATTGGAGAAGGTGCTGGAGTTGCAGCGCTTCTTCGGGGTGACCTCGCTGAGCTTGGTGCCCGAGATGCGTCGCTATGAGGCTGCGTTCCGCTGCGGCTCGGCGGGCAAGAAGGAACAGTCGCCGCATGCCGTGGCGGCTTGGCTGCGCCTGGGTGAACTCGAGGCGCAAAGACAGGAGTGTGCGCCGTTCAATAAGGTGAATCTCGAGCGCTCTCTGGCTACGCTGCAAGCGCTGACCCTGCAGGCGCCGGAGGTCTTCCTCTCGCAGTTACGGAAGACGCTGGCGAGCGCCGGAGTGGCCTTGGTGTTGTGTCCCCATTTTCCGGGAACCAGGACGCACGGGGCGACCTACTGGTTGGGGCGTGAGAAGGCGGTGCTCATGCTGACGATTCGCGGGAAGTGGGCCGACATCTTCTGGTTCAGCCTTTTCCATGAGCTCGGACATATCCTCATACACGAGCGGCAGGCCGTATTCATCGAAGACGGTTGCGACGGGCCGGATCTGGTCAAGAAGGAAGAGGCGGCAAACCACTTTGCCGCTGATCATCTGGTTCCACCAAGGGACTACGCGCTTTTCGTCCGAGGACGTGATTTTCGGCCACCGGCCATACGCGCTTTTGCGAATTCCATCGGTGTCGGTGTCGGGGTAGTTGTAGGCCGGCTCCAACACGACGGACATTTGGCTCGCTCAGTAGGAAATGACCTGCGGGTACGATACGAGTGGGCGGAAGGGGCTGCAGTGTAGTGCAAAGAACGGCTTTAAGAGGCATGGAGTATTTGGCTCAGAATCGACCACTTCTGAGCCAATCGAGGTAATCGAATCCCTATGGCCCTGACCGACATCAACAGCGAGGACCGACTGGTCCAGCAGACCTTCGCCGAGCATCTGGAGAAGGCGCTCGGCTGGGAGAGCGTCTACGCCTACAACACGGAGACGTTCGGGCCGCACGGCACCCTGGGCCGGGCGTCCGAACGCGAGGCCGTGTTGGTGCGAGATCTGCGCACGGCGCTGGCCCGGCTTAATCCGGGTATTCCTGAGTCGGCGCGGGAGCAGGCGATCGAGCAACTCACGCGAATTGACTTTGCCCGCTCGCTCCTCCAGCACAACCGGGAGTTCTACAGCTTCATCCGGGGCGGGGTACCGGTCGAGTGGCGGGACGCGAATGGAGAGACCCGGCACGCGCACGCGCAGGTGATCGACTTCCGCAACGGGATCGCTCTCGATGGAAAGCCCAACAACCGCTTCCTGGCGGTTCGGGAACTGAAGATCCAGGGCGTGCGCGTCCCGCACTACAACCGGCGCGGCGACCTTGTGTGTTTCATCAACGGCCTGCCGCTGGTCTTCATCGAGCTGAAAGCGGTCTATCGGAACATCCGTGCCGGCTTTGACGCCAACCTGACCGACTACCTGAACGAGCACGGTGTCGCCCACGCCTTCCATCACAACGCTTTTCTCGTTGTCAGCAATGGCGACAGCGCCCGCTACGGCTCCATCACCAGCAAGTGGGAACACTTCGTGGAGTGGAAGCGCAACGACGAGAAGGACAAGGGCCGGGTGGATGCCGAAGCGCTACTCGACGGCATGCTGGCCAAAAAGAGGCTGCTCGACCTGGTGGAGAACTTCATTCTCTTTGACGACAGCCGAGCCGGTGGCACACGAAAGATCGTGGCGCGTAACCATCAGGTGCTCGGTGTCAACCGCGCCGTTGCATCGGTTGTACGGCAGGAGCAGTTGAAGCGACACTTCCCGGTAGGTGAGCGACTCATCAAGTATCGCGTGCCAACGTATGAGCAGCTCAAGGCCGCTGAGACTCCGCCGGATTCGCCCTATGCCATGCAACGCACCGTGGATTCCGCTGCCAAGGGCGAACTGCCGCTGCTGAAACGCGCCCATGATGACCTGGGGCGCTTAGGGGTGTTCTGGCATACGCAGGGCAGCGGCAAGTCGTACTCGATGGCGTTCTTCGCCGAGAAGGTGCGGCGCGTGGTGCCAGGCAACTTCACCTTTGTCGTGATGACCGATCGCGAGGACCTCGACGACCAGATCTGGCGCACATTCATGGTTGTGGCGTGGCGGACGAAACAATGCCGCGCGCCGGCTCCGGCCAGGAGTTGAAGGAGATTCTTCGCGAGAACCATCGGTTCGTCTTCAGCCTTATCCACAAGTTCAACCAGTCGGTGAGCGAGCCCTACAGCGATCGCGACGATATCATCGTCATGTCGGATGAGGCGCACCGGACTCAGGCCGGGAAGTTTGCCCGCAACATGCGACTGGCGCTGCCAAACGCCTCCTTCATCGGATTCACCGGCACGCCGCTCTTCAAGCACGACCACCTCACGCGTCGAATATTCGGCGGTTACGTCTCGCGCTACGACTTCAAGCGCTCAGAGGAAGATCAGTCTACCGTACGGCTGGTCTACGAGAACCGGGGTGAAAAGCTCGGTATCGCACGGTTGGACCTCAACGACCGCATCGCCGCGAAGATCGAGGAGGCGGAACTGGACCCGGACCAGACCGCGCTGCTGGAGAAGCTGCTGGGCCAGGACTATGAAATCATCACCGCCGACGACCGGCTCGACAAGCTGGCTGATGATTTCGTCGAGCATTGCTCGACCCGGTGGGAGACCGGCAAGTCCATGCTGATCTGCATCGATAAGGTGACGTGCGCCCGGATGCTCCAGCGTATCGAGCCCCGCTGGGGAGTCAAGCTCACAGAGGTGAAGGCCCTCATATCGAGGAAGGAAGCGGAGCTGTCCGCTGCGTCTGATGTGGATGAGCGGGAGCGCCTCGTCAAATCCTTGGAGCGGCTGCGCGGACAGGCGCGGTGGATGGAAGGCACGATCATCGAGATCATCATCAGTGAAGCGCAGAACGAGGTACGCGACTTCGCCAGGTGGGGCTTCGACATCATCCCGCACCGAGTGGTGATGAAAACCGGGTTCCAGACAGCCGACTGCAAGCGCGTGGACGTGGAGGACGCAGTGAACTACCCCGCAGCAAGCTGCGGGGCATCAAACACCAGAGCAAAAAGAAATCTGCGCGGCAAGCCGCGGGGAATGAACCCTCAGTAGATTCAAGGACCCGGAGCACCCGTTCCGGATCGCCATTATCTGCGCCATGTGGCTGACAGGTTTCGATGTGGAGTGCCTCTCGACCCTCTACATCGATAAGCCGATGAAGGCCCACACGCTGATGCAGGCCATTGCCCGCGCCAACCGCGTCTATCCGGGCAAAGACTGCGGGGTGATCGTGGACTACAACGGCATGCTCAAGAGCCTGCGCGAGGCGCTCGCGCAGTACGCTCTCGGGGACGAAGACGAAGGCGGCGATGGCGGCGGCATCGTGGCGCCGATCGAGGAATTGGTCACCGCGCTCTTGCAGGCCATCGAAGCCGCGGAGAACCATCTCAAGGGTGTGGGCTTCGACGCGTCGCGGCTTACAGGCGCAACTGGCTTTACCCGCATCGAAGCGCTGCGGGATGCCGTGGAAGCTCTGTACACGTCGGACGAGACCAAGCGCCGTTTCGAAATCATGGCGCGGCAGGTCTTCATCCGATTCAAGGCGCTGCTGATGGAACCGAGCGCGTTCGCCTACGCCCAGCGCCACGACAACATCGAGGCGATCTACAAGAAGCTGCAGGAGAAGCGTGATACTGCGGACGTCACGGAGCTACTCAAGGAACTGCACAGGATCGTCAACGAGGCGATTCGGACGCAGGCACCGGGCGAGGACCATGCTGAAGGGCTCACGGTGGACTTGAGCCAGATCGACTTCGCGAAGCTTCGCAAGGAGTTCGCAGACAAGGTACAGCGTAAGCACTCGGCATTGCAGAACATTCGAGATGTGGTCGAGAAGAGGCTGGCGCAGATGCTGGCCAGTAACCCGATGCGGATGGACTACTACAAGAAGTACCAGCAGATCATTGCCGACTACAACCGCGAGAAGGATCGCGTGACGGTGGAGGAAACGTTCGCCAAACTGGTCGAGTTGGCCGGCAGCCTCGACGCGGAACAGAGACGGGCGGCGGCAGAGGGCCTGACCGACGACGAACTTGCCCTGTTCGACCTGCTCTTCAGGGAAAGCATCAGCAAGGCGGACCGCGAGAAGCTGAAGCAGGCCAGCAAGAATCTGCTTGCCTCGCTCCAGGAGCTATTGAAGCCGATGCAGGCTTGGACGCAGAACACGGCTACTCAGGCGGAGGTCAAGATCTTCATCCTCGACAACCTCTGGCGATCTCTGCCGCGCCCTCCCTTCACGGACGATGAGACCGAAGCGCTCGCCGGTCGCGTCTATGACTACGTGTGGCAACGGAGCGCAAGCGGTCATGATCTGTTGGCGGCGTAGGATGGTTTGCCGGCATGATGAACATGAGCGCCAGAGGTGGGCGCCCACGAACACCAGCATGCGTCCGAGAAGACCTGCGTAGTCCCGAGACTCTTGCGCCACAACAAGACCTGTGAGACGATTTTCACGGGCATCCCACTTCAGCTTACAGACGTCTCAGCATATCGGTGGAGGTCTTGCTATGGGTTCGAAACTGGAGAATTTAACCGCCGAACAACGCCGTCAAGCGCAAGAAGTCACACTCCGCTCTCCGAGGATGCGGTACGGCATCTTGGCCCGCCTTCTCTTCATGACGATGGACCTCGTGTATGGTCGCAAAAAGACATTCAGCAAATTCAAGGTGCTGGAACTCGTCGCCCGCGTCCCGTATCAGTCCTGGGAGAACGTGGCCTACATCGCCATTACCCACATGTATGCAGATCATGAGTTTGCCCGCCGGGTCTTCGATCGGGTCAAGGAGGCCCGCGACGCTCAAGATAACGAGATGTGGCATCTGCTCATTCTGGAAGAACTCACCCACGCTCGCGGAATCAAGGAAAATGTTCTCCTCTATCGCGTCCTGCCCCAGGTGATTGCCTTCACCTACTACCACATCTGCTGGCTCCTCTACGTGATCAAGCCGTCGTGGAGTTATCTGGTGAACGCCCAATTTGAGGATCATGCCGAGCACGAATACATGGAATTCGTGGCGGAAAACCCCCAGTTCGAGTCGGAACCTTTCAAGAGTCTCTTTGAGGAAGACTACGGCTCCTTTGAGAGCGTGGCCGACGTGTTTCGTCAAATCGGGCATGACGAGCGGATGCACAAAGAAGAGGGCTTGGAATGGATTGCGACGGCCCGATTTCAGTGAACGGTAAGCGGCTCTGTAGGATCCTCCGGCAACGGGAAATATATTACGGGACGCGGACCTCGACGGTCTCCGAGGGAACGCTTTCGTTGCGTCTGGAAGAGGCGTCAATAGCCGTCACAGTGTAGAGGTACCGTCCGCCTGACCGAACTGATTGGTCGGTGAAGGTAGGCGATTTGAGCGGAGCTTCTGTCAGTCGGTGCGGGGGAAGCTCCGCAGCATCGCTTCGATAGACAAAATAGCCGAGCAGGTCCGATTCGCGGTTCAGCTCCCAGCTCAGCGAGACTACCAAGCCAGGCCCAACAACCGCTCGGACACTCTGGGGAGGGGCAGGAGGCGTCAGATCGACCGGCGCGGCGTTTACCTCGCTGGAGGGCAACCCCTCCTGCCATGGCGGTTCCTGACTCTCCACCGCTGCCACGCGGTAGTAGTATGTCTGATCGTTGACCAGATCCGTATCCTGGAACTGCGTGCTCCGGACCGGCTCTCGATTGATTGGGGATGGACCGAATTGGCCCGGGCTGGCGCCCCGGTAGATATTATACCTTGGGACTAGAGACAGCGGGCTTGCATCAACTCGTCGGGTTGGCGCAACCCAGGAGAGGCGGATCGCTCGTTCGCCGGCCTCCGCTCGCAGGCTGGATGGGGCCTCAATCTCAACCGTAACAAGGGCGGTCGCTTCTGCTGACGACGGCCCAACGATCCCTCGCCGGCTCACTGACTCGATGGCGTATGTATACCTGGCTCCCACGACTACATGGCTATCGGTAAAGGCGTACCGATTGGCTGAGACGACGGCGTTCTCCGGCTTCTCAGCCTTTACGGTGGCAATGACCGAGTAGGCAGAGGTCTGAGGGGCCATTTGCTGGCGGGAGATTTGGAACGCGGCCAGGTATTTCAGCGCAGTGCCATCGACATTGGTCGTCGGCGTGGTCCACGCGAGGACCACCGTACGGCTCCGCACGAGAGCTGTCAGATCGGTCGGCGGCGATGGCTCCGCCAGGACTGGAATCACAGGTGGACCGCTCCGGCCGCACCCGGAGAGCACAAGCGAGCCAAGAGACGCTGCGACGATGATCTGCCGAACCCGCATCCTATCGATCCCGAAGTCTGGTCTTGGCTGCCTTGATCGCCTTCTTCACCGCGCTTGTCGCGGTCCCGCCGGTAGCCGTCCGCCGTTCGATGCAGGCGTCGAGCGCGATGTAGGCAAAAACATCCTTCTCGAACAGGGGGGAGGCCGCTTGCAGTTCCTTCAGCGAAAGCTCCTCGAGCCGACACCGCCTGGCAAGCGCGCCTCGAACGAGAAGGCCCACCACCTCGTGGGCCTGCCGGAAAGGCATCCCCTTACACACCAGATAGTCGGCCAGATCGGTGGCGTTTAAGAATCCGTCCTCTGCCGCCTGTCGCATCCGATCCGCACAGAACATGAGACTGCGCACCAGCGACGCCATGATGAGGAGGGTCGTCTTGACGGACTCTACGCTGTCGAAGAGGGGTTCCTTGTCCTCCTGCAAATCGCGGTTGTAGCTGAGCGGCAGTCCCTTGATGACCGTAAGCATGGCCACCATGGCGCCGAAGACGCGACCGGTCTTCCCTCGCGCCAGCTCCGCCACGTCCGGGTTCTTTTTCTGGGGCATCATGCTGGAGCCAGTAGCGAAGGCGTCGGATAACTCGATAAACCCGAACTCCGCCGATGCCCACAGCACAATTTCTTCTGCCAGGCGGGACAGATGCGCCTGCAGCAGCGCGAAGGCGAATAGCGGCTCGATGACAAAGTCGCGGTCAGAGACGGCATCCAGCGAGTTCGCCGACAGTTCGGGAAAGCCAAGCGCCCTGGCAACAAAGCGCCGATCGATCGGCAGGCCGACCCCGGCCAGGGCGCCGGCGCCAAGCGGAAGGATCTCAACCCGGCGAAGCGCATCGCGCAGTCTCTCACGATCCCGCTCCAGCATCTCCACATAGGCCATCAGGTGGTGCGCCAGGAGAATCGGCTGAGCCCGTTGCATATGGGTATAACCGGGCATGATCAGATCAAGGTGAGCTTCGGCTTGTGCGATCAGAGCCCGCTCCAGCCCTGCGATCAGATAGCGAACTTCTCCGATCTCCTCCCGCAGATAGAGACGCAGATCAAGGGCCACCTGGTCATTCCGACTCCGGCCGGTGTGGAGCTTTGCGCCGGCATCTCCCACCTTCTCGATCAGCCGGGTCTCGATCGCCATGTGAATGTCTTCCAACGAGGGGTCGAAACGAAACTCTCCGCGCTCGATCTCGCCCTCGATCTCCTCAAGCCCCATCACGATCTTGTCGGTCTCAGCCTTACTGAGCAGGCCGCACTTCGCCAGCATCCGCGCGTGCGCGACAGACCCCTGAATATCGTACTTGTAGAGGCGACGGTCAAAGTGGATAGAGGCGGTGTAGGCTTCCACTCGCGGATCGGTCGCCTGCTTAAATCGCCCACCCCAAGGCTTTTGAGTCCTCGGTCCCGCTTTCATCGTGCCGGCCGCTTCCCTTTCGTGCCCCGCACCCCACGCTCTTTTCTTAGCGCCCGAATTCTGAGCCGTAACGCGTTCAGGCGGATGAACCCCTCGGCGTCCGACTGTCGGTACACCTGGTCCGCCTCGAACGTCGCGAAGGCCGGATCGTACAGCGAGACGGCCGACTTGCGCCCTACGACCTCGCAGTTGCCCTTGTACAGCTTGACCCGCGCCGTACCGGTCACCCCTTGCTGCGACGCCTCGATCGTCCGCATCAGCAGTTCCATCTCCGGGGAGAACCAATAGCCATAGTAGACCAGCTCCGAGAAGCGGGGAATGAGGGAGTCACGCAGGTGCATCACCTCGCGATCCATCGTGAGCGATTCCACGGCGCGGTGAGCGGCCTGCAGAATGGTTCCCCCAGGCGTCTCATATACCCCACGCGACTTCATCCCAACGTAGCGGTTTTCGACGATATCGACTCGACCGATCCCATGCTCGCCGCCGATCTTATTCAGGCGCTGCAGCAGCCTGGCAGGCGAGAGGCGCTTGCCATCCAGCGCAATAGGCTGACCGTCCTGGAACTCCACCTCGATATAGGTCGCGCGATCCGGCGCCTTCTCCGGCGAGACACTCAAAACAAACATCTCTTCAGGCGGCTCCTGCCAAGGGTCCTCCAACACCCCGCCCTCGAAGCTGATGTGAAACAGGTTGCGGTCGGTGCTGTAGGGCCGCGTCTTCGTAATCGGCACCGGGATGTCATGCCTCCTCGCGTAGGCAATCAGATCCGACCGCGAACCCAGATCCCATTCGCGCCATGGCGCGATGACCCGGATGCGCGGGTCGATGGCATAATAGGAGAGCTCAAACCGGACCTGATCGTTCCCTTTGCCGGTGGCGCCATGTGCCACCGCGTCCGCGCCCTCCTTTTTCGCCACCGCCATCTGGTGTTTTGCGATCAGCGGCCTCGCCATCGAGGTACCGAGCAGATAGCGCCCCTCATAGACCGCGTTCGCCTTCAGGCAGGGGAAGACGAAGTCCCGGGCAAACTCTTCTCTCAGGTCTTTGATGTAGACCTTGCTGGCGCCCGTCTTGAGCGCCTTCTCCCGGACCGGTTCCAGGTCCTCGCCCTGTCCCAGGTCGGCGCAGAACGCGATCACCTCCGCCCGGTAGGTCTCGATAAGCCAGCGCAGGATCACCGACGTATCCAGCCCGCCCGAATACGCCAGCACGATTTTGTTCACCTTTTGCATACTCCCTTCCTCAATCCGCTGTTCACGCGAGGAGGCATTATACTACGTAGCCCATCGCCGCTTACCGATCAGCTTTTGGGGATACTGTCGGTCTCCATGACAAAATCGGTATTTTAGTATATCATTCCGTATATTGCAGCTAAAAAAGGCTGAACCGAAGGAGATAGAGGAGTATCTCGTGGAACTCAGACGGGGCATCATCAGCCATTTAGAGAATTTTTTTCGAAACAATGCGGGGCGCTACGGGATCGACATGGCCTTCTTGTATGGCTCGTGGGCTAAAGGGTCCCCAGGACGCGATTCTGATGTCGATATTGCCGTGGTTTTTTCACAACAACATTCTCGTGAAGAAGAAATGTTCGAGCATATCACCGATATTTCGTTACGACTGTCCGGGGAGCTTCGTTCAGAGGTCAATGTCATTGCAATCGATCTGACGTTTGCCAAGCCGATGCTGTGTTACAACGCGATCGTTTCAGGTATCCCAGTATTTTTTAGAGACTTTAATCAATACGTTGATCTGAAAAACGAAGCCGTTTCTCAGATGGAAGATTTCAGTCTATTTGGGCGCGATTGGCAGCTTACTATTACAAAGCGCAATCTGGAGGCGTTACAGCGTGCCTGAATACCGCTACGCAAAAGGCAGGATTCTTGAGTCTCTTCGGTTCATATCTGAAGAACTCAAGGAATTCGAAACCGACTACGCTAATACAACCTGGAAAGCCTATTACGACGATAAGAAGCTGCAGAAGCTGATGGATAGGACGGTCGAAAATATTCTGACCGCCATGATCGAGGTGTGTGGAACGGTACTAGCCGAAGAAGGCGTCTCCGTCGACAGTTATGCAGATGCCGTAAAGAAGTGCGGCAGCTTCTTTGGCCTCTCAGAGGAGGACCAAGAAAGCCTGTCCAGGCTGGCTATTCAACGGAATCGTCTTGCCCACCGATACCTCAACTTTCGCTGGCAGGCCGTCAAGATATTCGCTGAACAGAGAAGATTGGTTGCACAGTTGATCGCGATGATTCTGGAAAGGGAGGAGACGCGGTAGGTTCAGCGACCAGGTTTCCTTCGGAAGGGAAGCTTCCCTCCCCTCATCCCGCTGACCGATGTCCCAGGAGCGTTACCAGGATCGCCTTCTGAACGTGGAGGCGGTTCTCGGCCTCGTCATAGACGATCGAATGCGGGCCATCGAGGACCTCGTCGGTAATCTCTTCGCCGCGGTGGGCCGGCAGGCAGTGCATGACCAGGACGTCGGGTTTGGCCAGTCGAACCAGCGCCGCATCAACCTGAAACCCTTGAAAGTCGTGCCGCCGCGTCGCCGCCTCTGCCTCCTGGCCCATGCTGGTCCAGACATCGGTGTACAGAACATCGGCTCCTTCCGCTGCAGCCCTCGCATCGTTCAGCAACACAATGCGTCCACCGGACGCTTCGGTCTCCCGGCGGGAGGCAGCCACGACGTCAACGTCGGGCTCGTACCCTTTCGGACAGGCCACGTGAAGCTCGATTCCGGTTCTCGCCGCACCGTACAGCCATGAATGACAGACGTTGTTGCCGTCACCGATATAGGCGACCTTCACGCCGCGCAGCGTACCGCACTTTTCCTGAAGGGTAAAAAGATCCGCAAGAATCTGGCATGGGTGGGTCAGGTCGCTCAGCCCGTTAATGATCGGAATTGCCGCATGGTGGGCCAGCTCCTCCAGGGTCCGGTGGGTGAAGGTCCGCGCCACAATCCCATCAACCCATCGTTCGAGATTCTTCGCGACATCCTTGACGGTTTCCCGTACCCCAAGCTGGATATCAGCGGGAGCCAAATAGATGGCGCGGCCGCCCAACTGGGTCATGCCGACATCAAAGGTCACTCGGGTCCTGAGCGACGGCTTCTCGAAGATCATCCCCAGTGTCTTGCCGAGCAACAGCGGATGGGCGATCCCTTTGCGCTGCTGTGCTTTCAGGTCGGCCGTCAGGGCAAACAGTGAGTCGATCTCGGAGGCCGTCAGATCACTGATCGACAGAAGATCCTTTTTCATGACGATTTCTCCGTCAGAACCAGATCGAGAATGCGTATGGCCTCATCTACCTCAGGCTCGCCGATGATGAGCGGCGGCACGAAACGCAAGACCTGGTCGCCTGCGGTCAGGATAAGCAAGCCGCGCTCGAGGCAGCGCTCGACAATCGGTCTGGCCGGTACCGTCAGCTCCAGGGCAAGCATCAGCCCCTTGCCGCGCGTCTCTTTCACGAAGGGGTATCGCATGGCCAGTTGCTGCAGACGTTCGAGGAAATAGGCGCCGATCTTCGCCACGTGCTCCGCTAACCGTGCGTCGAGAATCTCCGTCAGGACCGCCATGGCTACGGTGGTCACGAATGGGTTTCCGCCGAAAGTCGACGCATGGCTGCCCGGCACAAAGGATTCAGCTACGGCTTCCGTCGCAATCATGGCGCCTATCGGCAACCCTCCGCCCAGCCCCTTAGCAAGCGTGGCGATGTCGGGTTGGATGCCCCAGTGCTCATAGGCGAAGAGACGCCCGGTCCGCCCCATCCCCGTCTGGACCTCATCCAGCATCAGAAGAACCTCTCGCTCCGAACAAAGATGTCGAAGGCTCGGCAGGTAGTCATCGTCCGGAAGCCTCACGCCCCCCTCGCCCTGGATCGGCTCTACCAGCACGGCACAGGTCCGAGAGTCGATCGCCCGCTCTGCCGCCGCCAAATCGTTGAACGGGATATGCTTGAAGCCCGGGACGAGCGGCTCAAAGCCCTGACTGTACTTCGGCTGACCGGTAGCGGTCACGGTAGCCATCGTCCGACCGTGGAACGAGTCCCGCATGCAGACGATTTCATATCGGTCGGAGCTCCACCGCGTCTTGGCATAGCGGCGAGCCAGCTTAATGGCCGCCTCATTCGCCTCCGCCCCGCTGTTGCAGAAGAATACCTTACCGCCAAACGACTGTTCGCTCAACGCGCGCGCCAACCGAATCTGCGGCTCAATATAGTAGAGGTTCGAGACGTGCAGCAGCGTCTCGGCCTGCAACCTGATGGCCTCCACCACCTTCGGGTGGCAGTGGCCCAGGACGTCTACGGCGATACCAGCGGCGAAGTCGAGGTAGGTCTTGCCCTCGGCATCCCAGACCCGTACACCGCTGCCCTTCACCAGCGCTACCGGGAATCGGGCATAGGTGTTAGCCAGGTAGCGAGCCGTCTGCGCCATCAATTCATCGGTCGCTGACATCTACGTAACAATCTCCGTGCCGACCCCTTCTGACGTGAAGAACTCCAGCAGAAGGGCATGGGGGATGGTGCCGTTGACGATGTGCGTCTTCTCAACCCCCTTGTCCAGCGCGGTGAGACAGGCCCGAACCTTCGGCAGCATCCCTCCCGAGATGACGCCATCGGCGATAAGCTGTTCTACCTTTTGCCTGTTCAGCGTGGGAATAAGGACGTCATCCTTGTCCAGAATACCATCGGTGTCGGTCAGAAAGATGAGCTTTTCCGCTTGCAGGGCTGATGCGATCGCGCCGGCCGCCAGATCGGCATTAATGTTGTACGTTACGCCGGCCTCATCAACGCCGGTCGGCGCTACCACCGGCGTGAACCCGTCGCGCTCCAGGGCGAGTAGAACCCGTTCATCAACAGCAACTATCTCGCCGACGAACCCCAGATCGACCTGCGGCTTGGCGGCACCTGCTGGGGACTTCGCAGCCACCGCCGGACCGGCCTTCTTTGCCCGGATCAACCCGCCATCCTTGCCTGAGAGGCCGACGGCCGACCCACCGCTGCTGTTGATAAGCGCCACCAGCTCCTGGTTAACCTGGCCCACCATCACCATCTCAACGATCTTCATCGTCTCCCGGTCGGTGACGCGGAATCCGGAGATAAAGGTGGGCTTCAGGCCCGCTTGCTCCATCGCCTTTGTGATCTCAGGGCCACCGCCGTGGACGACAACCGGTTGCATCCCGACGTACCGCATGAGAATGACGTCCAGCGCTACCGACCGCTTGAGCGCCTCATCCGTCATCGCCGCACCGCCATATTTGATCACAACCGTCTTACCGGCAAATGTCTTGATATACGGCAGCGCCTCGATCAGGACCTTCGCCTTGTCGATCCCGTGCTGGACCGCTAACGTCTTCCGCTGCCCCACCATCTTCTCCGTTGCTGTGTATGCCTACATAAGTCTCAGGCAGTTCGTCATTCCGGGCTTGATCCGGAATCCAGTGCCTTTCTGGATTCCCGCTTTCGCGGGAATGACGTCTATGGTTGCGGCCTACCACGCAATGTATGGCAATATTCTGTCTGATCGCTGCATCACAAAATGTAGCGGCTCAGGTCCTCGCTCTTGACGATCTCCTGAAGCCGCTCCCGAACATATGCGGCGTTGATTGTGACCTGGGCCCCGTGCATGGCGGGCGCCTCAAACGAGATCTCGTCCAGCAGCCGCTCCAGAATGGTGTAAAGACGGCGGGCGCCGATATTCTCAGTCGCCTGATTGACGGCGCTGGCGGTAGAGGCGAGTTCCCGCACAGCATCGTCCGTAAAGTCCAACTTGACCTCCTCTGTCGCCAGAAGGGCGGTATACTGCCTGATCAGGGCATTCTGCGGCTCTGTGAGGATTCTGACAAAGTCGTCCTGCGTGAGGCTGGCCAACTCGACGCGCAACGGGAAGCGTCCCTGCAGCTCCGGAATCAGGTCCGACGGCTTGGCGACATGGAACGCGCCGGCCGCGATAAACAGGATGTGATCGGTCCGTACCAGGCCGTACTTGGTGTTGACCGTACACCCCTCGACGATCGGTAAAAGATCGCGTTGCACGCCCTGGCGCGAGACATCCGGACCGTGGCTCGAATCGCGACCGGCGATCTTATCGATCTCATCCAGGAAGACGATTCCGGAGTCCTCAACCCGGCGGACCGCCTCCGACCTCACCTCGTCCACATCGATCAGCTTGTCGGCCTCTTCCTGCGCGAGGATCCGCTGGGCCTCCCGGATCTTGACCTTGCGTCGCTTGGTCCGCTGGGGCAGCAGGTTCCCAAGCATCTCCTTCATGTTGATGTCCATCCCCTCCATGCCGGCGCCGCTGAAGATCTCTACCATCGGCATGGCTCGATCCTTGACCTCCAACTCCACGGTCCGGTCGTCCAGCTTCCCCTCGTGCAGCCGCTTCCTGAGTTTCTCGCGAGTCTCTGCTGCCGAGGTGGCCGTCGTCGTGTCGGAGGTTTGCTCGACGCCCGGGGTCGTCGGCATCCTGCTGACGGGAAACAGCAGGTCCAGGAGCCGCTCTTCCGCCAGCTCCCTCGCCCGCTCCTGGACGGTCTTGGTCTTTTCTTCTTTTACCATGCTTACCGCCAGCTCGGTCAGATCTCGCACCATCGATTCGACGTCGCGTCCGACGTAGCCCACCTCAGTGTATTTGCTGGCCTCTACCTTGATGAACGGCGCATCAACCAGCTTGGCGAGACGGCGGGCGATCTCAGTCTTGCCCACACCGGTCGGGCCGATCATGATGATGTTCTTTGGCGCCACCTCATCCCGCAGCTCCGCCGGCAGCTTCTGCCGCCGCCATCGATTGCGCAGCGCGATAGCGACGGCCCGTTTGGCTTCTCTTTGACCGATGATATATTTATCAAGCTCGGCCACAATCTGTCGCGGTGTCAACTGTTCCATAGATACCTCACCGAACCCCCTCATCTTCATCCTCTCTCCCGGCAGCGGGGGAGAGGAGATATTATTATCTCCTCACTCCTCAGGGCAGAGAGAACTTCCTTTTGTGTTCCCCTCGCCCCCTTTTGGTGGGGGGAGAGGGTCAGGGTGAGGGGAACGTTTACAGAATGTTCTACAACTCTTCAATCGTGATCGTATCGTTCGTATAGACGCAGATTGAGGCGGCGATCTTCATTGCCTCCTCGGCGATCTTTCTTGCATCAAGCTCTGAAAAGCCGACCAGGGCTCGAGCCGCAGCGGCCGCGTATTGCCCCCCGGAGCCGATACCAACCACCCCGTCGTCGGGCTCGATCACGTCCCCCGTTCCGGAGATGACCAGCGAATGCTCCCTGTCGACTGCCACCAACAGCGCCTCTAGTCGGCGGAGGGCCCGATCCGTGCGCCAGTCCTTCGCCAACTCAACCGCGGCGCGCGGCAGGTTGCCGCTGAACGCCTCCAGCTTCGCCTCAAACCTCGATTGGAGAGCAAACGCATCGGCGGCAGCGCCGGCAAAACCGGCGATAACCCGATCGTTCCACAGCCGACGAACCTTGCGAGCGGTTTGCTTCATTACCGTCTCGCCGAAGGAGACCTGCCCGTCTCCGGCTACGACCACTCTCCCCTTGTGCCGCACTGCCAGGATCGTGGTGCTTCGTATTTTGTTACGTCCTATACCCTCCACGCTATACCCTCCACCCTTTCTTCTCAGGCCCGCGGATGCGCCTTATCGTAGATCTCCATCAGGTGATCCAGATTCAGGTGGGTATACCGCTGAGTGGTCGAGAGCCGCGAATGCCCCAGCAGTTCCTGGATCGAGCGGAGATCCGCCCCGGCTTGAAGCAGATGCGTAGCATAGCTATGGCGCAGCCCGTGAGGTGTGATCTTTGGCCCCACGCCGCTCCGATTCAGGTATTTCAATACGATTCGAGCAGTACTCCGTGGACTTAATCGACCGCCACGGCGGTTGAGAAACAACGCCGCGGGTTCGGGGGCTGCTCGCTTCGAGCCCTGGATCAGATCACTCCGCTGACCGAGATAGCGCCTTAGGACGGCGATGGCCTTCGATCCCACCGGGACGATTCGCTCCTTATTCCCCTTGCCTTTCACCCGAACGAGACCCTCCCGAATATCGACGTCTCGTACATCCAATCCCGTCAACTCGCTCAATCTGATGCCCGAGGCATAAAAGAACTCAAGAATCGCCAGATCGCGGGCGCCAGGGAAATCCTGCTCGCGAGGCGCCGCCAAGAGCCGATCAACCTCGTCTACGGTCAGATAGGCCGGAAGTCGCTTTGGCAGCTTCGGCGTCGACACGAGCTTCGCCGGATTCGCAGCAAGTACACCTTCCCGGCACAGGTACCGAAAGAACGATCGCAAGGTCGCCAGCTTCCGCGCAATGCTGCTTCGCGCAATCCCCCTTCTATGCAGATCCGCCACGAAGGCCCTAATCGCCAGCGAATCGATCTCAGCGGGCTCGATGGTCCGGCGCATGGCATTCCCTCGTTCGGCATCGCCTGTAGTGAACCCAATCGGACCACTTACGGCCGGCTCCGACTTTTGGAACCCGCTGGCCCTAAGAAACGTCCGGAACTGCTGCAAGTCGATCGCGTAGTTCTTCAGGGTGTGGAGAGAAGCTGCTCGCTCCGCCTGAAGATATAATAAATACGCCTCAATCTGTTCCAGCATGGGATCAACCCGCTTTTACTCCTGTCCGGTACGATACGAGGAATAGGCAGAAAGATCAAGGCCAAACCTTGTAGTTCCAGGCGCCAACTTCCTGGTTTAGACGCTCGGGTATGAAGATTGAATAACCCGGAGCCCTCTTCAAGACAGATCTGGCAAGTCGCGAATGGCGCGGGCGGCCAAGGCTTGCCGTCTTTCGCGCTTGGCCCGGATCGGTTCATCAAGCGACGGTAGCAGGCCGAAGTTGACATTCATCGGCTGGAAAGTGCGGGCATCCGCATGGCAGATGTGACGAAGAAGGGAGCCGAGGGCGGTGGTCGGCGGGAGCACGACCGGCGTCTCACTGTGCAGGTGTTTGACCGCGTTGACCCCGGCCAACAGTCCGCTCCCGGACGATTCCAGGTATCCCTCCACGCCGGTGAGTTGACCGGCCAGCAAGATCCCCGAATCCCCCTTGAACTGCATTGTCTCTTGCAGGAGCGCCGGCGCTGCGATAAAGGTGTTGCGATGGATGGAGCCGTATCGGAGGAACTCGGCACCGCTGAGGCCGGGGATCATCCGGAGAATCCGGCGTTGCTCGCCCCATTTCAGGCGCGTCTGAAACCCCACTAGGTTGTACATGGTTCCTTCCCGGTTCTCCAGCCGGAGTTGGACGATGGCGTAGGGACGGCGTCCGGTCCTGGGATCGACCAGGCCCACCGGTTTCATCGGCCCGAACCGTAAGGCGTCCTCGCCGCGCGCCGCCAGCACCTCGATGGGGAGACATCGTTCGAAGTATCGCGCCTCTTCAAACGGGCGGATCGGGGTCGGCTCCGCAGCCCTGATCGCTTCCCAAAAACGCTGATACGCCTCTCGCGTGAGAGGGCAGTTCAGATAATCATCCCCCCCCTTGCCGTAACGGGAGGCGGCAAAGGCCACGGTACGATCGATAGACTCGGCGGCAATGATCGGCGAGATAGCGTCATAGAAGTAGAGCAGATCTTGCGTATCGGCGGATGGGTCTGCCGATGCCAGATAGTCCACGAACCGATCGCGCAGCGCGCTGGCCAGCTGGTCGGAGGTCAACGGACCGGTGGCGATAATCACCGGTCTCTCGTCCGGTATCGCCTTGACCTCGTCCCGAACAATGGTGATGTGCGGGTGGCGCGCAAGCCTGGCAGTCACCTCAGCCGCAAAGGCATCACGATCGACGGCCAGCGCCGATCCGGCGGGAACAGCGTGCGTCCTGGCAGCGGTCATGATGACCGAGCCGTACGCGGTCAGCTCCCGCTTCAACAGGCCGTGACAATCGTCCGGCAAATCCGACTTCAGGGAGTTGCTGCAGACCAGTTCGGCCAACCGGTCGGTTTTGTGGGCTGGGGTAAAGACGGCCGGTCGCATCTCGTACAGGCGAACATGGGCGCCCCGCTCCGCCGCCTGCCAGGCCGCTTCGCTTCCGGCCAACCCTCCGCCAACCACGACGATCTCGGTCACGCCTTTGCCTGTACCGCCGTATCGACCTCCCGCACGTAGGCACAGCCTTCTGCACTACAACGGATCGAGACCCCGCCCCCTTTCAGCCTCTTCTCCACCAGGAAGGCGGCCCCGCACTGCGGGCAGGGTTCCTGGATCGGGCGATCCCAGATGGCAAAGGCGCACTTCGGGTATGCAGTACATCCATAGAAAACCCGGCCCCGTTTGGTGCGTCGCTCGGAAAGCGGGCTGCCGCACTGCGGACACTTGACGCCGATCGCGATCGGCTTGATATGCTTGCAGGCGGGATAGGTGGAGCAGGACAGGAAGCGGCCATATCGTCCCTCCCGTAACACCATCGGGGCGCCGCACTTGTCGCAGATCTCGTCGGTCGGCTGCGGCGCAGGCCGCGCACTGGCCGCCTCGGCCTGCGATAGCTTCCGGATCATCTTGCACTCCGGATATCCGGAGCAACCCAGGAAGGGTCCGAACCGGCCGCGTTTCATTACCATAGGCCGTCCGCAGTTGTCGCAGGGCGTCGCCGCGGCCTCAGTGGAGACGTCGGTGTCCTCATCCGTCCCGTGCTCTCCTTTGAGTTCGGCTGTCAACTCGCGCGTACCCTTGCACTCCGGGTAGTTGGTACAAGCCAGGAAACGACCGAATCGACCCCAGCGGATC
>JAGWQH010000118.1 GCA_028870115.1 Candidatus Methylomirabilota bacterium | reverse complement strand
AGCCGTCGTGATGTCATCAGTGCCGACGATCGCCGAGATCACCGCAACACCAGCAGCCCCAGACCGTATGACCTCTCCGACGTTACTCAAGCTGATGCCACCGATGGCCACGATCGGGAGAGGGAGCCGGGCCCGCAGTTGTCGAATCGTGTCGCAGCCAACCGGTTCGTACCCGGTCGCTTTCGTGGCTGTCGCGAAGAGCGGCCCGATGCCGAGATAATCGGCCCCCTGCTCTGCGGCCCTGATGGCCTGTTCAATGGAGTGAGTCGAAACCCCCAAGATCTTGCCTGTCCCCAGGAGCGTGCGGGCCTTCCATGGAGGCAGGTCATCCTGCCCAAGGTGGACACCGTCGGCATCAGCCGCGAGCGCCAGATCCAGCCTGTCATTCACAATGAAGGCAACCCCGTGCGCCCGACACAGTTGGGTAATTTGGCGAGCCTCGTACAGAAGCTGACGCGGTCCGGCTGCCTTGTCCCGAAGCTGGATCATCGATGCGCCACCTTTTACGGCTTGCATCGCTATTTCAACGTGACTCAGCCCACGTCGCAACTCACGATCAGTGATGACGCACAAGCGGCATATCTGCCAAGGAATCAAAAAGCTATCTCGGTAACAAGCCAGCTGTTAGTGTAGTGAGTCATAAATACCTTTACGGACCGTTCGTGGTGAGCTTGTCGAACCACGGATGGAATGTATTGAAAACAATAACCCTTCGACAAGCCAGCAACTGTCTTGGGTGTCAAGAGCTATGTGCGAATTTGATCGTCCACGGGGTCTGATGCTTGAGCATCGCATTCAAGATGGTCAGCAGCTTCCGCATACAGGCGGTCAAGGCCACCTTCTTGGCTTTCCCCGCCGCGCACAGCCGCTGATAGAACACGCGGATCACCGGATTAAAGCGAGTCGCCACCAGGGTACCCATGTACAAGGTGGCCCGGACGTGGGCCCGCCCGCCCCACACGCGACGGGTGCCTCGGAAGGTCCCACTGTCCCGGTTCAGGGGCGCGACGCCTACCAGGGCGGCGATCTGCTGCCGGGTCAGGGTCCCCAGCTCCGGCAGGTTCGCCACCAGCGTCCGCGCCAGGACCGGCCCGACCCCGGGGGCGCTCTGCAGCAGGTCGTCTTTCTCCCGCCAGACAGGGCTCTCACGGATCGTGTGGGCGAGCTCCTCGTCGAGGTCGGCCAGGCGGCCTTCCAGCCAAGTGATGTGCGCCCGGATCCCCTTGCGCACCGGCGTCGGGGCGATCCCCAGGCGATTCTTCTCGGCCGTGAGCATCTCGATGAGCTGGCGGCGACGCAGGAGCAGGGCACTCAGCGCTTGCGTGGCGGCATCCGGGAGCGCTCGAGCGACGGGACGGACCGCCTCGGCGAACTGGGCCAGGATGCTCGCATCCAGCGTATCGGTCTTCGCGAGCTTGCCGGTCGCCTTCGCGAAGTCCCGGACTTGGCGGGGGTTGACGACCACAACCGGCAGCCCCGCCGCGGCCAGGGCGCTACTCACGGGTACGTCGAGCCCGCCGGTGGCCTCCAGGACGATCAGCGTGGGGGCCTGGTGCCGCAGGCGGGTCACCAGGTCGGCAATGCCGGCTTCCTCATTGGCGACGGCCCATCGTGCCCCCGTCGGCCGAAGCGCAAGATCCAGACGATCCTTCGAGACATCAATGCCGACGAAGACGGCGGAAGTGGTCATGGGTACCTCCTCTCCTCGATGGCCCGGCCTTGCGGATGCGGCCTCCACGGGCCCACGCAACTGTTCGGGCTCTGTGAGGGACGGGACGTGACGACCCGTGCTGAGCTCCGGTCTCGATGGACCAAGGACGAAACGGTCTGTCACGTCCGGGTGTGTTGGATGCTCGACCACGACTTTACACCTTTTCATAGCGCTACAGTCAAGATACAAGGCTGAACGGATAGGTATGTAGTTCGCGTTCCATTACTTATGTAAGACTCAATAGTTGTGGGAAACAGGAAACGGTTGACAGCTTCCCGTCGTTTTTGATATAAAGATACGCTACCCTATCAACGCTCATCGGTTGTTCGTAGTTCGTAACAGAAACAGACTGGAAAGGATGCGGCTCGATGGCGAAAAAGTTTTACACGGTCCTTATCCTTCCCGATGCCAGCTCTCAGATCCGAAGGTTCCACATCGCCAAACCCCTCTTCGGTACGCTTGCCGTCACCGCAGGTCTTATTTTCATTGCCTTTCTCTTCCTCATCTATCAGGTAGTGGGCCATACCGGCCACATGCTGGAGCTTCGTCAGCTTCGAACAACGGCAAACGAGCAGGCCGAGCTGCTGCAGAGGTTTGAACGCCTCAAGAATCAAATGGCCCAGCTCAGGGAGTTTGACCTCCGTTTGCGGACGGCGGCCGGT
>JAGWQH010000117.1 GCA_028870115.1 Candidatus Methylomirabilota bacterium | reverse complement strand
GTCGGCCAGCACCTCCTCCAACGGCTTATCGGCTACCCGCTGGATCTGTGCCAGCTCGATCATGGTGAACGCCTTGACCTGGACGCCTGGTCTGGCATTCTTCACTGCCCTGACAAGGTCCAGATAGTACTCGTAAGGCAGCTTCGGATTGATTCCGGCGACAATGTGGATCTCACGGATGGGAACCTCGTCATGCTTGCGGACCCGATCCCGGATATCCTGGATGCTCAGCACATACCCTCGAGGGTCGCTGGGTGGGGCATAAAACGAGCAAAACTTGCAGCCCTTGTTGCAGATGTTCGTGTAGTTAATGTGCAGGTTGCGGACGAAATATGTCAGGTTTCCGCTCATGCGCTCCCGAACCAGGTTGGCAAGGAACGCTACCGAGGTCAGGTCGCGTGTCTGATAGAGTGCCAGTCCATCACAGAAGTCGAGGCGGGTGCCGTGCAGTATCTTCTGATACACCTTGTCCAAGTCCGAGGCTGCCAACCTGGACTCCATCAGGCGGCTCATCGGCTCGGTTTCTCTCTGGATCCTACGCCCCCGCTTGCCTGCTGCGCATCCAGGGCGTCGATCTGTTTGAGGATGGCAATGGCTCTCAGCTCATAACTATGGCGGGCTTGCTGATAATCGTCCAGGGCTAGATTGCCGGCCTGATGATCGAATTCGAGCTCTTTGATTGCGGCGTATACCATCTCTTTCTCGGCCAGGAGTTCCTGCAACTCGGTCTGTTCTGACCCCGATGGAGATCCCTCAGATGATCTGAAGAATGGAATGAGTACCGGCAAGAGGGCGAGAAACACAAGCAGGACGGCAATCAGTATTTCCACGTCGTCAGCGTTCCGATTCCTTGAGTTCCGCTTCGAGCCGACTGGCGTAGCGCGGATCAAGGGGGCGCGATGCCTCCGAGTTTGGCCCGTGACCCCTCTGAATCGCGCGACGGATCGTGAGCACGATGACCCCGAGTCCGCCCAGGATGGCGACGAATGGCAGCAGCCACGCCAGCCAGTTGAACCCCCGGCGCGTCGGCGCGAGCAGAATCCACTCGCCATAGCGGCTCACGAAGTAGTTTCGGATCTGCTCCGGGCTCTCGCCTTTCTGCAACTTCTCGAGGATCAGCTCGCGCATCTGGATAGCCATCTCCG
>JAGWQH010000116.1 GCA_028870115.1 Candidatus Methylomirabilota bacterium | reverse complement strand
TTCAGGGCTGAAGCGGTATTGCTGCTTTTCCAACATCAGCTTGGCGATTGCGATCAGCTCTTCCGCCGAGTAGTTCGGAAAATCCAGGTGATGCGCGATGCGGGAGGACATCCCCGGATTGCCCTGGAAGAACGTTTCCATGCGGTCCTTGTAGCCGGCTAAGATGACCACGAGGTCCTCTCGCTGATTCTCCATAACCTGGAGCAGGATCTCGATCGACTCCTGACCGTAATCGCGCTCATTCTCCGAACGGTAGAGATAATAGGCTTCGTCGATAAACAACACACCGCCCATCGCTCTTTTCAAGACCTCTTTGGTCTTCGGCGCGGTATGCCCGATGTACTGGCCCACGAGATCGTCCCGCGTGACCGCCGCCAGGGTGCACTTACGGATGTAACCCAGGCGGTGCAGAATCTCGGCCATCCGCATCGCGACGGTGGTCTTCCCTGTACCGGGATTGCCGGTAAAGCACATATGGAGGCTGGGCGGGCCTGACATCAGCCCCAGGCTTTTCCGCACCCTATCGACGAGCAACAAGGCCGCGATTTCCCGAATCCGCGTCTTAATCGGTTTCAGGCCGACTAGTTCCCGGTCAAGCTTATCAAGGATCTCCTGAATCTGAGAATCGCGGAAGACACTATCAAGATCTACCGGTGTATCGTCGGGGAGTCCGGATAGGGCCTTCTCTTCGGGGGTCTGTTCAACTTCCGCTTCACTCATCGACTTCCTCGTTCAATCCCCCTCGCCCCCTTTTGGGGGAGAGGGCTGGGGTGAGGGGAGCCTTTGCAAATCTACAACGATTACTTGTAACTGTACAGTGTGGGAAGGGAAGGGGTTGAACCCCCTTCCCTTCCCAGGATTGCCGATCGGTGCTCAGTCCGTATACCGCGCGCCCTCCGGTTTGTCGGTGGCATAACTGTGTACGACGTAGTTGACGGTGCGGCCACGTACCTCCTGCCGCACAAGGCCAAAGCCTGGCTCATGCGGCGGCCGGTGGACAATGAACGACAGACGGATAGTTTCCCAACCTTTGTTGTGGTCGAAGGCGTTCACCTTGATGTAGTGGTTGGGATAGGCCTTGCGGCAGGCGTCGATCTCATATATGATCCCCGCCGGGTCTTCCAGGTCGAACATCGGTAAGCCCCACATTTCCCAGAAGGTATTGCGGGGGTGCGGGTCATCCGTAAACTCGACACTGACGGCCCATTTATTGTGTAACGCATACTCCACCTGCTTTCTAATCTGGTCGTCGGTCAGATCAGCCAGGAACGAGAACGTGCCTTGGGTAATTCGCATATTGCTTCCCCCCTTCTCACCTACACGGCCGTTGTCGTCGGAACAAAGTCCGCGGTATCGGTCGAGGCATAGTTGAAGGTAATGTCCTTCCATACTTCCAGCGCTGTCCGCAATGGCTGGCACCACCGTGCGGCATTCGCCAGGATCTCCGGGCCTTCGTTGAAGTAATCGCGGCCCTCGTTGCGCGCCTGGACCATCGCTTCCAGGGCGACCCGATTGGCCGTCGCGCCCGCCGCAATGCCGGTCGGATGGCCGATAGTCCCGCCGCCAAACTGGAGCACCACGTCTTCGCCAAAGTAATGGAGCAACTGGTGCATCTGTCCGGCGTGGATGCCGCCTGAGGCGACCGGCATGACCTTGCGGAGCGCCGCCCAGTCCTGATCAAAGAACAGACCATTTTGCAGATTCATCGGGGTATGGGTTTCCCGCAGGGTATCGTAGAACCCCTTGACCATATACGGGTCGCCTTCGAGCTTACCGATAACGGTTCCGGCGTGGATATGGTCCACCCCGGCCATGCGCATCCATTTGCAGATGACGCGGAAGTTGACGCCATGAGTCTTCTGACGGGTATAAGTCGAATGGCCTGCCCGGTGCAGGTGCAGCATCATATCGTTTTTCCGCGCCCACTTCGAGATCGACTGGATCGCGGTGTAGCCGATGACCAGATCGATCATGATGATGACGCTGCCCAACTCCTTGGCGAATTCGGCGCGCTCATACATATCTTCCATGGTGGCGGCGCTGATATTGAGGTAATGTCCCTTCACCTCGCCGGTAGCGGCCGAGGCACGGTTGACCCCTTCCATAGCGAAAAGGAAACGGTCGCGCCAGTGCATAAACGCCTGCGAGTTGATATTTTCGTCGTCCTTCGTGAAGTCGAGGCCGCCTTTGAGCGCCTCATATACGACGCGGCCGTAGTTTTTACCGGACAGCCCCAGTTTCGGCTTGATGGTGGCGCCCAGCAGCGGGCGGCCGAACTTATCCAGGCGCTCGCGCTCCACCACGATCCCGGTAGGCGGACCCTGAAAGGTCTTGAGGTACGCCACAGGGAACCGCATGTCTTCCAGGCGCAGCGCCTTGAGCGGCTTGAAGCCGAACACATTGCCGATAATAGACGCGCTCACGTTGACGATTGAGCCCTCTTCAAAGAGGTCCAGGTCGTAGGCGATATAGGCGAAATACTGACCTGGACTACCCGGGACAGGATCGACCCTGTACGCCTTACCGCGATAAGCATCGTGATCGGTAAGACGGTCGGTCCACACCACTGTCCAGGTAGCAGTGGACGATTCTCCCGCTACGGCTGCGGCCGCCTCGTCCGGATCCACACCTTCCTGGGGAGTGATACGGAATACCGCAATCACGTCGGTGTCCTTTGGCGTATATTCCGGCCGCCAATACCCCATCTGCTTATAAGGGACCACGCCTCCCGCTTTATACCGGTCTTTTGGATCCTTGCTGGTTCCCGTTGTTACTCCTGCCATAGTGTCCTCCTTGACTTACCCTTTCACCTCTGTTCCACCGTTCGTTCTGCTGTGTCGCATTCCCGCGAAGATCCTGGACGGGATGTTTCTCGCCCCCAATGTTTCGTTGAGCGTGATCGGACCCAGGCCCATTCCGATGCGTGGCCTTAAATTATTCAGTTCTTATCATAAGGTCAAATAGAAAATTATTGAATGTGTCATAATGTTTCATCTATATAGCACGCGACGATCCTTCATACACAGCGCGTCGTCCTCGCTGCTGTAGAGGTACCCGGCCCCTGAAGCGCTCCTTGACATCCGGATATCCGACATAGTAATAATATCAGCCACAAATAAACCTGCAACCTTTGAGAGAGGACTGGGAGCCTTCCATCACTCGATGAATCAAGAACCGCGTCTCAATAACCAGCAGTTGTCCTCAAGCACCCCGAGCGCGCCGGGGACTCAGCCGTCCATGGCGAACATGGCCCTCGAGTTCATCAAGGACGGCGATGTGGTGGGTCTGGGTACCGGTCGGGCCGCAACCGCATTTGTCCGCGCCCTGGGTGATGCGGTCAAGGCGGGTCTCCGGGTCACAGCGGTCTCGACGTCGCAGGTTACCGCCGCGTTGGCAGCGCAGCTCGGAATACGCCTGGCAACGCTCGAAGAGGTGTCAAGCATCGATGTCACTTTTGATGGGGCGGATGAGGTCGATCCCCGGCTCGACCTGATCAAGGGCTACGGCGGCGCGTTGATTCGGGAAAAGATTGTGGCCGCCTCGTCACGAAGACTGATCATTCTCGTTGGGGTCGAAAAGCTGGTGCCGGTCCTGGGGAGTCGTGGCATCCTTCCCGTAGAAGTCGTGCCGTTCGGGCTGCCCCTCTGCCGGCGTCGCCTCGCAGAGCTTGGGTGCGGGCCAACTGTCCGCGAGCATGATGGGCAGCCGTTCGTGACCGATAACGGCAATTACATCCTCGACTGTCGCATCTCGCCGCTTCCTGATCCGGCTCCTTTCGAGCAGGCGATTCTTGGGGTCCCTGGAGTGGTCGGAACGGGGCTCTTCATTGGTATGGCTGACACGGTCCTGGTACAGGACGGCGATACGGTCAACGTACAACAACGCGGAGACCCGTGATGGGAGATCCGATGATCAGTAAAGGCATCACCCTTACCCGTCATCTTTTGGACGACCGGACACCGGTAGAGGGCGATCTGGGCGCGCTTCTCATCAAGATCGGCTCCGCCTCGAAACTGGTGTCGCGGGAGGTGAACCGAGCGGCGCTGCACGGTAAATTGGGATATACCGGGGAGGTGAACGTTCAGGGAGAGCAGATCGCCCAGCTTGATCTCTGGTCGAATGAGGTGCTTGTGGATGCGCTGAAGGAGACCGGTCTTGTCTGCACGATGGTCTCAGAGGAGATGGAGGCGCCGCTGCATGTCGACCGAAACTGCCTCCCCGGGAGCTATGTGGTCTGTTTCGACCCGGTTGATGGTTCGTCGAACATCGATATCAACGGCACAGTAGGGACCATCTTTTCGGTGCGGCATAGGCGTGGCCATGGGCGGGAGCATGTCGCGGCGGATATCTTGCAGAAGGGCACTGAGCAGGTGGCGGCCGGCTATGTGATGTATGGTCCCAGTACCATGTTCGTCTACGCCGCTGGCCAAACAGTGCAGGGCTTTACATGGGATCATACGCTGGACGATTACGTTCTGACACACCCCGATATTCGAATTCCGAGGCGGGGCAAGACCTACAGTGTGAACCATGGGAACTACCATCGCTGGTCCGAACCGACTCGCCGAGCGGTCGACTATCTGAGCATGCCGGACAAAGCGACAGGCCGACCCTATTCACTCCGCTATGTCGGGTCGATGGTAGCGGATCTGCACCGCACCCTGCTTGAAGGCGGGCTCTTCATGTATCCGGGCGAAGCCGGCGGAGGAAAGAATGCCAGCGGGAAGCTTCGACTTCTCTATGAGGTTGCACCGATGGCTTATATCGTAGAGCAGGCTGGGGGGCGGGCGAGTACCGGAGCTGAGCGGATCCTGGACATGGAGCCGTCGGAATATCACCAGCGCGTACCGATCATCATCGGCAGCTCCGATGACGTGGTTCTCGTCGAGGAGTTTTGCCAGGGGAAGCGTTAGCGGGTCCACGCACCGACCAACTCAGGCCGGATCCCGCCATACCGAGTTATTCAAGGGAGGGAGTGAGCATGAGTGAGCGTATCCGTGAGATGCTTGGTTGGTACAGCGGTGACAACCCGGGGACACTGACGAATCTGGCCCGGCTGCTTCACCACGGCTACCTTGGCGGCACAGGCCGACTGGTGATCCTGCCGGTTGATCAAGGGTTTGAGCACGGTCCGGCGCGAAGCTTTGCCGTTAATCCCCCCGCCTACCGTCCGCACTACCACTTTGAACTGGCGATCGAGGCGCGCTTGAGCGCCTACGCGGCGCCGCTCGGCTTCCTCGAGGCCGGCGCCAGGGAATTCGCTGGCCGGATCCCCCTGATCCTGAAGCTCAATAGCCACGACGTGCTGCACGATGAGAAGGACCCGTTTTCCTCGGTGACGGCCAGCGTGAAAGATGCGTTGCGCCTGGGCTGTGTCGGCGTGGGCTTCACGATCTACCCCGGCTCCGCTCATTGTGCTACGATGTATCAGCAGTTCCGCGAGATCGCGGCAGAGGCCAAGGCGTCCGGTCTGGTTGCGGTCTGCTGGTCGTACCCGCGCGGCTCCGGCCTGACCAAGGAGGGTGAGACGGCCATCGACGTGGTGGCCTACGCGGCCCAAATCGCAGCCCAGCTTGGCGCGCATTTGATCAAGGTGAAGCTGCCCAGCGCCCACATCGAGCAGCCGGAGGCCAAGAAGGTCTACGAGAAGACCAAGGTGCCGATCGGGACCCTGGCAGATCGCGTCCGGCATGTGGTCCAGAGCGCCTTCGATGGGCGACGGATGGTGATCTTTTCCGGCGGGGCAGCCAAGGAGGATGATAACGCGGTCCTGGACGAGATCCGGGCCATCCGCGATGGGGGTGGGTTCGGCACTATTATCGGCCGCAACTCGTTCCAGCGCCCGCGCGCTAACGCCATCGACCTGCTCACCAAGATCATGAAGATCTACTCCGGCGAGATATAGTAGGCGCCGCGCCGGCGCTCAATGCTGGGTTGTAACGTGAGGTAGCGCCCCACACGGGCTACGTATCACTCATTCTATCGCCCCTACCTAAGCCGAACGACCAAGTTCAGCAGACGACGCGCAGCATCGATTTGCTGTAGCCCATTGTTCGCCACCTTCTATGTTTGGGCCGTGACGAACGGCGGCGCATGTCTCACGCCGATGAGTCCGTCAATGGATAAATCTTCATCTACATCCGGCCAGTGAATTCCGTAGCCCGCTGGAGATATCTCGACGTTTTTCCTCTGTTGCTGTGTAGCTTTCCGCAAACGTTCCGACTTATCAGCAATATCGATCTGATAATCCCTCCCATCGACATGTAACCTCATGACTGTACCAGAGAAGGACACGTGTTGAATGTCGTGAACTTTATCCATTCTTCCCCTCCTGAAACCTATTCCGCTCGGTTGCTTACGCATCCAGCAATCGCTGCTGCAGCAGCGATTGCATGTCGCGGCGGCCATCGACAATCAGCAAAACATAAACCTTTTTGCCCATGACTCGGTAAATGATGCGGTAGGGTTTGAAGAAAACCTCGCGGTATTCCCGAATGCCCAGCGACAGCAATTCTTTCGGATAGGCACCGCGCTCGGGAGATTCGGAGAGTCTGGAGAAAGCTCTCTCAATCTGTTCCAAAACGTAATCTGCTTTTTGAGGCACATCGTGCAGAGTGATATAGTCACAAATCTCGTCGAGATCACGCGCTGCGTCATTGGTCAGCAGAACCGCGAACGGCATCAGTGAACGCCGCATCGCTCGCGCAGGCGTTTGAGTACATTCTCGGCGGGCTGGACCTTGCCTTCCTCGATCTGGCGGGTTCCGAGCGCCAGAATTTTCAGGAGAGCCAATGTGTCCTGAGTTTGCTCGTAGCTTTTGATGTCCTGTATGACGACTTTAGCTTCGCCGTTCTGCGTGATGACCAGTGGCTCGCGCTGCTCGCCTAGACACCTTACGATTTCGGCGACATGAGCTTTCAGGTAACTGATAGGCTTGATCTGGCTGGACAGTTTCATAGTGGTGCCTCCAATTCTTGAGTATGGCTAAATATAGCCCATAAACAGATCAACCGTCAAGATCGGCCAAGGCAACAAGTCTATGCTCCCTATCCCATTTTGTCATGGTCAATCGTTCTACTGAACCCCTTGATTTAACGTGAAGCACCATTTGGTGTTCCTCCGTGCCCTGATGTGTTAGGCAGCAGCAGCCTTCAGTCTTGTATCTTTACAGTAGCGTCATGAACAGGTATAGAGTCGTGGTCGAGGATCTAACACATCCGGACGTGACAGACCGCGTCAGTCTTGGTCCGGTGAGACC
>JAGWQH010000115.1 GCA_028870115.1 Candidatus Methylomirabilota bacterium | reverse complement strand
TTCGCGACCTGCGGATGCCGGATTTTCGGGAGTACGCGGTGCGGGTCGCCAGGCCCGGATCGGTCGAGGCCGAGGCCACGTTGATCATGGGAGCGTTTCTGCGGGATGTGATGAAGCTGAATTGGGATCGTCGGAACTTCCGAGTGTTCGGCCCGGACGAGACAGCGTCGAACCGTCTCACCCATCTTTTCGACATCACGGGCCGTGTGTCCATCGCTGAGATCCTGAAGACCGACGACCACGCCTCACCCGATGGTCGCGTGATGGAAGTCCTGAGCGAACATCTCTGCCAGGGGTGGCTGGAAGGGTATCTCCTCACGGGCCGGCACGGTCTGTTCTCCTGCTACGAAGCGTTTATCCACATCGTGGATTCGATGTTTAACCAGCACGCTAAGTGGCTCAAGGTGACTCGCGACATCCCGTGGCGACGTCCGATTGCCTCGCTGAATTATCTGCTCACCTCGCACGTCTGGCGACAGGACCACAACGGCTTCAGCCATCAGGACCCGGGGTTCATCGACCACGTGGTAAACAAGAAGGCAGACATTATCCGTGTGTATCTACCGCCCGATGCCAACACGCTCTTGTCAATAACCGATCACTGCCTGCGGAGCCGCAATTACGTCAATGTTATCGTCGCGGGCAAGCAGCCCTCCCTGCAATGGCTGGATATGGACGCTGCCATCAAGCACTGCACCGCCGGGCTCGGCATCTGGGAATGGGCCAGCAATGACCAGGGCGGGGACCCCGATGTCGTGATGACCTGCGCGGGCGATGTCCCCACGCTCGAGACCCTGGCTGCCGTGCAAGTGCTTCGCAGGCACTTTCCTGAGCTGAAGATTCGCGTCATTAACGTGGTGGACCTGATGACCCTCCAGCCGCAAAGCGAGCACCCGCACGGACTCTCCGACAAGGACTTCGACGCGCTCTTCACCAAGGACAAGCCGATCATTTTCGCTTTCCACGGCTACCCCTGGCTGATTCATCGCCTGACCTACCGCCGGACAAACCACAAGAACCTGCACGTCCGGGGGTACAAGGAGGAGGGCACGACAACGACGCCGTTCGACATGGCGGTGCTGAACGATCTGGACCGCTTTCATCTCACCGGCGACGTCATCGATCGCGTGCCGAGCCTGGGATCGCGCGCCGCGTATGCCAAACAGTTCATCCGGGATAAGCTGATAGACCATAAGAACTACATCCATAAACACGGCCAAGACATGCCGGAAATTCGCAACTGGAGCTGGAGCGCCGCACGAACTTGAGAATGCAACAGGCGCAGCCCTTTGAGCGACGAGGAAGGAACATCCTCTCGTGCGCCGACCCGGCGCGCTGCTCTGTTCTCCAATTTCTTAGTTCGTGAACAGCGCACGCACGAGTGGCGTCAAGCTCATCTCGGAGGGCGACTCGCCACCACATTTGTTCATCAGGGTACGCAATCGCGTACCCGATCCACCCGTTTGCGCCAGAATGAACGGGATATGGCCATCCCTCTCGCACGCGCTTCCGTGCCACGTGTAATGGGTCAATGCGGCAAAATAGTATCGGTCCTGGAGAGGCAGGTTGTTGCATGCGCGAGCGAGCAAAAGAATATCGCCAGCGCGATTTCCATACGGCCCTGCGCTCAGCCGGTTCATGCGCTCTTCGAGGCGGACGAGATCGGGCCTTGGATGTTTTCTCAGATAGTCACGGATCGGCACCAACCTTCGGCCATCGAAGATCTCATACGGTCGAACGTTCTGGCCTCCGGGGGCTGGCTCCCGCGCGAAAATCAGATCTAGCGTTCCCTTCAACTGTGGAATCGGCCGCCCCGTGCGATTTGCACTGTCGAAAGCCGTGACCAGCGGCAGCACATCCTCTAAGATCATCCGTCACAACTTTGGTCATATCGGTCGTATCCTATAGAAAAACAGGGACCGGGTCGTGAAACGTCGCAGTTTCTCGCTTGAACCATTCGTCACCCGCCACGCCATTCCATGCCGGCGGCCTTCCTGTGAAGACCGCCGCCCAGCCTGCTATAGTGTCTGAAGGGAGAATACTCAATGCGTGAGGCGCTGCATAGGCATACTCGAATAGCCCGGCCCCCTTCCCTCCCCCTAGCACTGCAGCCATGTGCGGCGCCTTGCCCGAACTGATCGATTGCATTAACTGATCGTGGCCCGCCCCATCAAGCGCGAAGATAATAACGCGCGGCCCGTGTGTGGCTGGCGGTGGGGCGACAGGCTTCTGCTGCTGCTCGCCACCGGTCCTTAGCGTGCTCCAAACAAGCGCACATGATCATAGGAAAAGTAATGCGGCCGCGGTCACGGCCATGTACGTGATAATGCCTGTTGATCCAATCAAGTATGTCATCGACACGGAAACCGTAAAATATCTCGGGAGCGGTGAATCGGCCGAGTAGCGCTCGGATTGCTGGTTACACAGATTGCGGGCAATAGCCCCTAGCCCATCTTCCGCAGCAACAGCTCAATGTTCACAAAAAAGACGGCCGATCGATCAGCCGTACCGCATGTAGCCCTTACTTACGGGTGACTTTGACATCGCTCTGGCCGCCCCGGACCTCACCCCATCGAAGAGACGTAGTCCGGCCGGATCTTGTAAAGAACACGCACCTCTCCAGCCCTGCGGTAGGGGTAGCGCTCCTGCCCCAGATACTTCTTGGCCAGGAGGTCGATGTGCGCATCGGCCCCGTCCTTGGTGATCTCCACCACTCGGCCCCGCAGGGCGAGGTAACGGTACGGGTTGTCAGGGTCCATGATCTCCAGCGCCACCTGCGGGTTCCGCCGCATGTTGCGATCCTTGACCCTTCCCTCGGCACTGTTGATCCGAACATGGGTCCCGTCATAGTCGCACCAGACCGGGGTCACCTGAGGGGTCCCGTCCGGCATGATCGTGGCCAGATGCGCGAAGGCGCGTTTCTGGAGCAGGTCGCGGTGGGTCTCGGGGATAACGTTCGACATCGTTCGCTCCTCCTTAGCTGTGATGGTGCAATCCGAATTATGGAGGATCCCAATCCAGCGGTCAAGGGTGAGAAGGACGGGCGCCGCGTGACCAGATAGGCCGCGCGCCATTCGCCATCGCCCGGCCACACAGCTTGCGCGCGGGCGGCCGTACCGGTATGCTGAGCGGCATGGCCACACAACAATCCGCCTTTCGCTGGCGGCCGACCCGCTTCCTGCGGGAGCTCTGGCGGTGCCTGAGCCGACGAGATCCTTTTATGATGGCGGCCGCCATCAGCTTCTACGGCCTGCTGTCCCTCATTCCGTTTCTCTTAATCGGCAGCGCCATTCTGGGAGTGTTCGCCGGCTCATCACGGGAGGCCACGCATATCATCACCGAGACGATCCGCCGCGTTCTGCCGCGGGCAACTGGCGCACAGATTGAGGGGGCCATTCAGAGCCTGATTCACGGACGTCGTGTGGCCGGGGGACTCGGGTTGCTCTCCCTCCTGTGGGTCGCCTCTGGTGCCTTCGATATGGTGGCATCGGCCCTCACGGCACTCTCCAATGTCCAGGAGTCCCGCTCCTACCTGCGTCGTAAGGTGACGGCCCTCTTCCTGATGCTGATCTGTAGCCTGGGGTTCCTGGTGAGTCTGGCCGCCGCCTCGCTGGCCACAGTCATTGAGGCGCTTGGCAATCGCCTTTTGGAGGTTGTGCCGGCCGAGATCAGCGTCCCGCACGGGCTCCTACTCCACCTCCTGCCGGCCACCCTGGTTGGGGCCACCTTCCTCCTGATGTACCGAGTTGCGCCTGCTCGCCCCATACCGCTTCGCGCCGCCCTTCTTGGCGCGGTGGTCGCGGGCGTGCTGTGGCACCTCGCCAGGCAGCTCTTCAACTGGTACCTCCTGACCTACGCCAGGTACAATCCCGTCTTCGGAATCCTGGGGAGCGCCATGGCCTTACTCCTCTGGCTCTACTATTCGGCGCTCATCTTTCTGTTGGGAGGGGCGATTGCGGAGGCGCTCAGGCGGACATCCTAGCATGACGGTCCCTCCATGAGCCGGCGATGGGCGCGTCCCCCTTGGCGCCGTGGCCATCACTGGCCCCCAAGGCCCACCGATTGGCCCGCTTGGTCGCCAACCCGCCCTGAGACTTTCCAACGTCCTGTGTGCTTGCCCTAAACCAGCGCGCTGAGGGAAGGAACCGCATGAGCGTTCACGCGCTGTACCCGATCCGCAGGAACGCAGCCCATGGGGTAATCGGTCGTGGCGTCCCCTCCGGTTCTTCGAGGGGGTCGGTTCCGGCAATCGGGTTGACGTGTGACAGCTTCCAGGTGACCGCCTTCTTGTAAATGTGACCTAGGAGCCTGTCGGAGAAATAGCGGTGCGACTCACGTTACAGCATAAAGTGTCGTGTCCCGACCGACTGCGGGAGCCCACCAGCGCTCATAGAGCGCGAAGGGCCTCGGTCGCGAAGCGCCTCTGACCGTGCCCGTCACGCCTGCTGGGGGGTCCACCCCGATCGGAACAACTTCAACAGGTTGTGCGTGAGGCAGATCAACAGCCACTCCGCAGTCACCCTGGCCTGTCCCCGAAACGCAAAACGCCGAAAGCCCCGCCCGGCCTTGATCTGGCCGAAGACGGGTTCGACGATCGTCTTGCGCAAGGCGTAGATCACCTCTCCGGCGACGGTCTGCAGTGTGTGCCGCATCTGCGCGATGGCCGGCGCGTCGAGCGGCGGGGGGTCGCTCGCGGACGGGGACAACTCGCCATGGTGCTGCCGGTCCGCGGGCACGTACAGGTCGATGCCCCGCACGGCCGAGTCCGTCACCTATGGGGCACTGAAGTAGCCCGCATCCGCCGAGACCTGCATCGGCGTTCGGGACAGATTGGCCTCCACGGACTGCAGCATCGGCACCAGTTGCGCTTTATCGTTGGCCTGCTGGGGGTGATGGCGGCGGCCACGATGATCTGCGCCTGACTGTCCACGGCCGCCTGGGCGTTGTAGGCCTGGACGAAACTCTTCGTCGCCCCATCCTTCATGATCCGCGACTCGGGGTCGGTGAAGTTGCGCTGGGCCTGTGGTCTCGGGGTGGCGGTGGTCGGATCAGGAACCGTGGGTGGCCCACCTGTCGGGTTCCGGCCGGTCTCGCGTGCCCGCTGCGCTCGTTCGGTCAGCTTCGCCTGCGCGGCCGCCGCGGCCTGGACGGCTTGCGCGGTGGCCTCCGCCTCCAGCGCGGCCTTCGCCTCCCGGATCTTGGCGAGCCGACTCTTGCGATGGGCCAGCTCGGCGGGCAGTTCGTCGCCGCACCGGCCCTGTCCCTGTTGAGCGTCCTCCGCCGCATCGACGGCGGCGGCCTGGGCGAGGAGGGCTGCGACCTCCTGCTGCAGTGTCTGCTCGGCCTCGACCATCCGGCCGTAACTCATCGCCTTGTGCTTGGAGGCATTCGCCAGGATCTTGGTCCCATCCAGCGCCACGTGTCCCAGGCGCACCAGTCCGGCCCGCTGGCAGAGCTGGAACACCTGGGCGAACAGCCCCGCGAGGGCGGCCAGGTGGCGCTGCAGAAAGGCGGCCAGACTATCGTGATCGGGGTGCTGGTTGGCCGCCAGGATTCGGTAGGGGATCTCCTCGTAGGTCGCACGCTCAATCTGGCGCGAGGACGGCTGGCCCATGCAGTAGGCGTACACCAGCAGCTTTACCATCATCGCCGGGTGGTAGGGCGGCTGTCCGCGTCCATCACCCTCCTCGTAGGCGACGACGATCGGCGTCAGGTTGAGCGCCTCCACCACATCGCTGATGAACAGCGCCAGGTGGCCTTCGGGGAGCCAGTCACGCAGAGCCGGGGGCAACAGGAACAGCTGATCGGGATTATACGGCTTGAATGTTTTCATGCGGCCAGTATAGCGCGGACGGTCTGCGTGTCCAGCACGCATCATGGATGCCGTGCGAATTTTTCTCCGACAGGCTCCTATAAGCATCGCTTCGTGGAAGCGCAGCCACCCGAGGAGCTCTCCATGAAATGACTTGTCCGCGCTATCCTGCGGCCATCCTGGGTTGTCGGATTGCAGTCGCGCCCATGCCGCATTGAAAGCACGTAGACGACCCTTACAACCCTCTACGCCGGTAAATCCTTCACCCCGCAGGTCCTCCAACAGAAATCGCACCTCATACTTCTCATCTCCTCCAAGTAGGGGCCGAGGCACGCGGGCTGTGGCCTCCAGGACCTCTTCCCGTCTCAGCAGGCCGAAGCAGAAAGAGTGTAGTGTTCCGGCCTGAACCTCGTCCGCTCCATCCACGTTCAACCGTGCCAGCTCTCCTTGGAGGTCCCGGGCAGCCGTTCGAGTGAAAGTGCAGACCAGCATCCGATTTGCAGTTGCCCCGTCTTGGAGAAGGCGCGTGACACGCCTCATCAGCGCAAAGGTCTTTCCCGTCCCAGGGCCAGCCAGGACCCGCATCGGCGTGTGGTTCAACTCCGCGATACGTCTGGCCGCTCCCACGAGGCCATCGTCCCACCTGAATCCGGCACCGTTCATGTTCTTCGCTCCTTGAACGACGAGCTCTGATGCAGCTCTGATGGCCTTCCCATCAGAGCTCGTTTCAGAGCTTGTCCGGCCGCCCACAGCCAGGCGCTCCAGCGGAAACGGGCCGCATCAGCCATCGTGCGTTTCCTTCAGGACGTACACGCGATAGGGATCCGTAGGCCCGCGCCCGACTTCGACGAGCAGCCCGCTCTTCACCAAGGCGAGTAATCGGCCGCGGGCGTTACGCGTCGATATCTCCCACAGTGTTGCAGCGTCCCGCGTCGTGGTACGGCCTTCCTTGGCCAGATACGTCAGCAGCGCGGATTGCCACTCCGGCTGCGCTGGAGCCTTCACGCGCTCCCCGAACAGTGTCACCCTGAAGTTGGTGCCCAGTTCCTCGAATCGCGGGGCAGGCTGGCCGGCGTTTGCGCAGGCGGCCGTGATCCGGCCGAGACCTGAGCCCCACTGCTCGATGAGTCCCAGTTCGCGGAACGTTCGGCCAATCACGCGGTTGCGGAGGCGTGAGACACCTGCCAGAGCGGCCTCCAGCGTCAGTCCAAACGGGAGCAAGCCAGGGTTCGTGATCTCGATCCGGTCGTCGAAGATGGCGATCTTCGTACCGGCCCCGCCAATGCTGTAGTCGGCGTGGACGATAGCATTGATGATCGCCTCGCGCACCGCCTCGACCGGGTACTCCGGCACGTCGCGCCGTCGAACGCGCCCAATCTCGATGCCCTGCCGCGTGTGGCGCTCGATGAACGCTACCGCGCTGTCCACGGACTTCGGCAGATACTCATCAATCTCGGTTTGATCCAGGAACTTGGCTGTGTCCTTCCCGAGGAATCGCGCGCAACGTATCGTAGCCGAGGGGAACAGGCGCCCCCGCGTCTTGCCGAAGAGGAGTACGGCTCCGATGCTCGGCACTGCTCGCGTACCTTGTCCCACCAGCAGCCCCAGGGACCGCTGTTTTGCCGGGCTTAGCGGTCTAGAGACGGCTGCGAAGAACTCGGACGCTACTCGGACGTCAATATCATCCGAGTTCGTTTCCGAGCAGGGCTGCTCGTCAAAGAACGTGTTTCGGGCCAGGCGTTGGAGTTCTGCGAGCAATTCCGGTCCCGCCGGGCGGTTGGTCGATCCGAGCCGGATATAGACACCGGCTTCAGACCCTTCGGAGCGGACGTAAAACGGTCCTACAGCATGCGGCACCGTCACAACAAGCAGTTGCCGCTTTCGCCAGGCGTGGATTTGGATGTCGGGAACCAGCAGCGGGCGGATGCCATCAGCAAAAGCATTGGCCAGCCGCTCCTCGTTCAGCAGAGGATCAGCGATGCCGATCACCTCTTTCGTTTTGTCCTTCACGCCGATGACAATAGTACCACCCGCAGTGTTGGCAAAGGCGACGGCAGTCCGCACGATACCCTGAAGCGGGCGGCAGTTCTCCTTGAACTCCAGCGTCTTACCCTCATCACGGGCCAGGAATCCTTCGATCATTCCGACCATCCGTCCGGTGCGACTTCAACCCCCTGTCCCGCCCAGTCGTTCTCTTCAATGAGGTACTGGATCTGTCGGTACAGCATCTCCGGGGTGAGCTTCGAAATTGGGTCTTGGATAATCCGTAACCGCGGCCGCTCACCCTTGCAGAAGGTAATGACGTAGAGCCAAGCCCGCTCGCCGAGCTGACCCAACTTGTCCAATTCTGGACCCGTCAGGATGATAGCGCCCGACTGGGCTCGGCCTTTGACCTCGATGAACCGTTTCTCGCCACCCGGCCCCTCGGATCGAACGTCGTAGTGCTCTCCATCCCGGCTCACGTCTGTGGGCGTCCATCCACGACTGCGCTCGTAGCGCATAGCCACATCCATCGCGATGGCCTCGACTTCGTCGTCGCGGCGCATCGGGAAGCCTTTCGCCGGCGCCTCCTCCTCGCTTTCCACCGTCGCCACAGGAACCGGGGCGATCACAGCCTCCGTCAGAAGATCGGGGAGGTTGGCGGTCAACTTCATCATAAGCTCCAACTCCTTGAGCCGTTCCACCTTCCGAGCCTTCAGATCTTCAACTCGCCGTTGAAGTCGCTCACGTTCCTGAGCATCATCGTCGCCGTACAGTAGTGCCTGCTGAAGGTCGTTCAGTTCTCCCTGCAGGTCGAGGATAAGATCCGTAAAGGCCGTGTTCAGGTATTCCCGGCGCAGGTCGCACTCCTCAGTGCGGATAGTTGTCACCTGGTCGAGCTGCCGCTCGGTGATCTGCTCGTAGGCCCATGCCTGAATCTCCTCGGCGGACTTCGATACCACATCGGGAACCGGGATGGCAGCCTCCGGAGCCGTACAGTTGAGCAAGTACGACGGTGAGGTTGTGCGAAGACCCATATGGTCGTGAACCACTATGGCCAGCCGCTTATGGGCCGGTGGCTTACGACGATCCTGACGCCATTGCCGACGTCCATCCTCAATTGTTGAACGGACGAGCCAGACTCGCTGTGGCTTGGCGATATTGGGGTCCACGAGGGTTGCCCCTTTGGCAAAGGCTTGACGCGCCTCACGAATCGCCCACTCGATTAGGGTATCGAACAGCGGGTGCCCGGGTCCCATGAGCTTCGTGCGCTCAGGGGTACGCACTTTGCTCGCGACGCTCACGAGCTGCTTGTCGAACACGAAGGGAGTACCCTAGTTCTCGGATAGAGCCTGTCGCTGCTTCCTGGCGAGTTCGAGCAGGGCTGTTGGCGTAGAGCCGATGTGCCAGACTGGACAGTAATCGTCCTTACGGACGGTGCCCCCACTTGCCGTCCAAGCGCGTTCGAAGAACCGCTGGATAAACAATGGCTGAAGTCGGCGCTCGTCCGATGCGTCGCGCAGCTCGCGGGCGGATCTCAAATCGAGGCGCGAGGCAAGCGAGATCTTCTTCTGGATAGCCATGAGCTGCTCGGCCCTCTCGCGTGATGCCGCCGCCAGGGCAACGTCGGTGTCTCTGGAACTCGCTGATTCATCGTCCGCATCAATGGCACTTTCAATCAGTCGTACCAGCGGCACATCCTCCAGCCATTCGTCGATCACGTCGTAGACCCGGTCAGACCCCATCTGTTCGCGCATGATGTCCAGTTTCGAGAGGATCTTCTGGAGGACCGATCCCTCCCGAGTATTGCTGGCAACCAGGTTGTAGACCCACACGTCATCGGCCTGGCCATACCGGTGGATGCGCCCCATCCGCTGTTCAAGTCTGTTGGGATTCCACGGGATGTCCCAATTGATGAGGTAGCGACAGAACTGAAGGTTAATGCCTTCACCCGCCGCGTCGGTGGCGACCATGATCTTGGCCCGCGTGCGAAACGTGCGCTGGGCCTGTTTGCGCGTATCCACGTCCATGCCGCCATGGATCGTAGCGACCGTGTACCCCTTTCCCTCGAGGCGCTTGGCAAGGCTGTTGAGCGTGTCGCGGTGTTCGGTAAAGATCAGGAGCTTTTCATCCTCCGCTCGGATCACATCGGAGGAATCCAAGACGGTGAGAAGCTCGACAAACTTCGCCTCTTTGTGGTGCTTCAGGCTGTCGGCCAGTCGGAAGAGCCGTTCGACTTCGTCGCGTTCTTCTTCGACCTTGTTCGGATCGTCCGTCAGGACCTGGCGGAAGATCCGCTGGTCGACCCGCTCGCGTTCCTCTTCGGTGAGGTCCTCGTATTCCGTGATGTCCCGCGGATCGCTTGGGTCTGGAGTCTCCCGGAACAACCGTTTCTTCTCTGCCGCTGAACGGCTGGGATCTCTGAGTATGGCGAGGACCTCATTCAGGGCCCGGAGTCGATTGTCAAGGGTCCGCGTGATGGCGTAGAGGCTGCTGGCCAGACGGCGCTGCATGACCATGAGGGTCAACTCGACGTTCCGGTTCTTCTTCGCCTTGGCCTCCTTGCGCTTTGAGCGAACGTAGCTTGTCACCTCGTCATAGAGGATCTTTTCCTCCGGCGTCAAGTCGTAGCCGGTCGTCTTCGTATGGCGATTCTTGAAGAGCGCTTGGTTGTCCCAATCAACCATCTCCTCTTTCAGGCGGCGAAGGAAGAATCGATTCCGCGCCTTGCTGATCGGGCGCTCGGTGTCGAAGTCCGCTTCGCCGGATGCGCCGTACGGTGCCGCCTGCTCGCGAACCCGGTCGGCAACATGCTCGTCCTTCTGGAAGAGGTCCTCATCGAGAAGTAGGAGTAGCCGGCGGAACGTGTCCTTTCTTCCGCGGTGCGGAGTCGCCGTGAGGAACAGGAGGTGGTCGGTCTTGTGAGTGAGCGCCTTCACCGCCTTGTACCGCTCGCTCTCTTCCAACTTTGTGCCGTACTCGTAGGCCGAGAGCTTATGGGCCTCGTCGACCACCACGAGGTCCCACTGGGTTTCAGAGGCGGCCTTGAGACAGCCTTCATTACGGGCCAGGAAATCGATGGACGTGACGAAGATGCCGTCTTCATACCGGGAGAACTGGCCCGGTTCTGCTTCGAAGGACGCGCGGTTGACGAGCCGTGCGTAAAGCCCGAACTTCTCTTGGAGCTCCTCTTCCTTCCACTGCTTCGTCAGGCCGCCTGGAACAATGATCAGGACCTTCTGAAGCACTCCCCGGAATAGCAACTCCTTGATCAGGAGCCCAGTCATGATCGTCTTGCCCGCCCCCGTGTCGTCGGCCAGCAGGAAACGGATTCTCGGCAAGGGGAGGAGGTACCGATAGACCGCCTCCACTTGATGTGGGAGTGGGTCAACGATGCTGGAGTTAACGGCGAAGAGCGGGTCAAACTGGTGAGCGATGCGGATACGTTCTGCTTCGGCGCCGAGAAGGAAAAGCCTGGCATCGCCATTGAACGTGTGCTGCCCGCCGCGTACCTTGACGAGTGCTGCAAGCTCTTCCGTGGCCAAGGGCCGCTTCACCAGTCGGCGGGACTGAAGCCCGACTCCTTCAAGGAGCGTCTTGCCACCGAAGGGGGCGACACGCTGAATCTCAACGAGTTCGGACGCGTCCAGCCCCGCGACCACGTCACCAGGGGCGAAGTCTTTATCCAAGTTGCCTACCTCAGATCCTACCTTCTTGATTCTGCCTCGTCAGAGTACTCCAGGGGCCGTTGGTCGCCGCATTCCGCAACCCATGTCCCCGCCACTGAGAGGATTGCGGCCAGGTTCAAGGTGTTGTAGCCACGCTACTCAGCCAAGTATCCGTTTGCCGCCTGCCTGCCGCACTCAACTGCGCGAAAACACGTGTCGGTACAAGCGGGCTGGACCTTGAGTAAAGTCGGAGGCGCTCGTGCTGAAGCTATGTTCCCTGGCCTGGGTTTGCGGTCCGATCATACGCCTCTGCGCGTTCCGATACCTTGCCGAGCTTAACAAGTCTGGCAGCTATGGCACCGTCAGTACGACCGTGCTTCAGAGCGAGATCCTTCATCGAGGTACCACCGTCGAATGCTTCCGAGAGCAGGCGATCCTCCTCCTCGGTCCAGGGTCTCCCAGCATTAGGAGGCATGATGCGCTGGCGCTTTCCTCTCTCATTCAGGCGTTCCAGGGCTTCGAGGGTCTGAAACAGCGCCCTGATGACCTTCGGATGGTTGTAGGGGCTCGATTCCGGCAGCAGTTCCCCGGTAACAGGGTCTGCACCATTCGCCAGCGCCTCAATGATCCTGATCGCCTCAGAGGTCTCCACTATCTCGCCCTGCTCCCTCTCATGACCGAACACTACCCGGGAACTTATCGAAAAACCCCCTGAAAGTCTAGGCTCTTGTGAAAAAATAGGCCTATCGAATCACGCACACGTTGAGGTAAGGATCAGCGCATCTGGCCTCCTTCCCCGCATGCATGAACTTGAGGCCCATGGCGGAAGATGAGCGGGTCTACCAGACACGGAAGCATATCATGACCGGAGCCCCGGTCCTATCACTCGTTCTTATGGGCCACCATTCCCTTTGGCGGCATTGATTGAGAGGGTGGTTGGCGCACCCGACTTTCACCATTTCTGAGAACAGCCGCCACAGCTCCCCCAGAATGGATGCTCTCGGCCGATCAAGAGCTGAAAGTATCTTTCTTGACGTTTCGCGAGGTCAGGTTTAAATTTGCACCAAACGAAAACAGCCACAAAGCCATTCCTTCCAATAAAGGAGGGTTCTTATGGCCACCATCCGCATCGGCACCTTCAACGTCGAGAACCTCTTCGCCCGCTATAGGTTCAACAAGGGCATCGATCCCCAGGACGCCATCATCGACGGCTGGCGGGCCGACCAGCGTCACTTTGACATCTACGACGACACCAGCAAGACGCTAACGGCCCAGGCGATCCTCGCCACCAAGGCCGATGTCCTTGCCCTCCAGGAGGTCGAAAGCCTCGATACCCTGAAGCGATTCCGGGACCTGTACCTGGGCGGTCGGAAGACCTATCCGCATGCCGTCGCCATCGATAGGAACGACCCCCGGCTCATCGATGTGGCCATCCTCAGTCGCTACCCCCTGGTGAACATCCGGACCTACCAGCACCTCTGGGTCCCGGCCTGGAAGTCGTTCCTCTTTTCCCGCGACTGTCTGGAGGTGGATGTCCAGCTCCCCGGCCAGGCCACCCTCACCCTCTACGTCAACCACCTCAAATCGATGATGGATCGACAGGATGGTTGCCAGGGTCGCCAGCGCACCCAAGCTAAGCGCGAGAAGCAGGCAGCTACCGTCAAGGAGATTGTCACCCAACGCTTCTGGGAGAGTGCTGGCCAGCACCCGTTCATCGTGTTGGGCGACCTCAACGATTATCTGGAGACCGACGCCCAAGGAAAGACGGGGATCGCGCAATTGGTGCGGTGGGACTAGGTGGTCAATATTGTAGATCGGCTCCCGGAAGAGGAGCGCTGGACTCACTTCTTCAAGGGTAGGAAGCAGTGTCAGCACCCACCGGCCTATCGCCAGCTTGACTACCTCTTGCTGTCCAAGAGCCTCGCCGACGCCAACGGGAACGCACCCTACATTGAACGACGGGGGATGCCCAAGCGGGCCGATCGTTACAAGGGGCCGCGCTTTCCCGGCATAGGCGTGGATCGACCGAAGGCCTCCGATCACTGTCCGGTGGTCATGGAGCTGACGGTCTAGATCGGGATTCCAGCGGGTTGAATGCCGTCAGGACATTGCCTGAGCGCAGGCTGGCCTAAAAGACGGCATTTCAAGGATCTTCACACGACGACGCTCCTCTTGACTCGGAGTACCTATTTTGGTACATTCCAGCATGGGACAGGCCCTTAAAAAGATAGTCGCGGCGTTTTACCGCACTCCAGGAGGCACTGAGCCCGTCCGCGACTGGTTGAAGTCCCTATCATCCGAGGATCGCCGTGAGATTGGCCAGGACATCGCCACGGTCGAATATGGCTGGCCGGTCGGCATGCCTGTCTGCCGCCCTCTGGGACACGGTCTCTGGGAGGTCCGCAGCAACGTGTCGGATAACCGAATCGCACGTATCATTTTTTGTATCGCTCGCGGCCAGATGATACTTCTGCACGCCTTCGTCAAAAAGACCCAAATCACCCCACAGGAGGACTTGGCTCTAGCCCGCAAGAGGATGAGGGAGATCCAATGATGCGAAAGCGCACCCGACAGAAGGGAACCATCGGTTCCACACTCGACGAGTTCCTGAAGGAAGAAGGCACATACGAATCCACTCAGGCTGTGGCCATCAAGCGCGTGCTCGCCTGGCAGATTGCGCAGACCATGGCCACGCAGCATATCACCAAAGCAGAAATGGCCCGCCGGATGGTCACTAGCCGCAGCCAGCTCAACAGACTGCTTGATCCCACCACCTACTCCGTCACGTTGGAAACCCTCACCCGCGCGGCCCACGCCATCGGACGTCAGGTCAAACTCGAACTGGTCTAGGACGCAAATTTGCCCACTCCCGCCCAACGAATCACTGTCGCCTGCGCCAGCCGACCGTTCAGCACCTCAATAAACTCGTGAAACGACCATGAGCAAGAAGTACCGAAGCGACGCGATGGCCTCCATCCATGAAACGATGGAGGCCCTGCACAAGGTGGGCGCCATCGATAAGCAGACGATGCGCCGATTTGACGAGGCGTGCCTGACACCTGTCCGGCCGCTGACGGCACAGCAGATCAAGGCCATCCGGGAGCGGGAGCACGTAAGCCAGGCGGTCTTCGCGACCTATCTCAACGTGACGCCGAATCTGGTGAGCAAGTGGGAGCGGGGCGAGAAGCGGCCTTCAGGCCCGGCCCTGAAGCTCCTGTCCCTTGTCGAGAAGCACGGCATCACGGCAGTGGCCTGAAGATCGCAAGACCTCACAAGAGGATACGTACGTACTCGTCAGGCCGTACAGCAGCACCCCATGCTGGGTGCGCGACAGATCGCCGTAGCGCACGGTAAGGTGCCGGCGTAGTTAGGATGGGGCATGACGTGCCCTAAAGTCGCTGGGATGGCGCACGCCAGGCACTGGCAGGTCGGACATATCCTACTGGACCCGATCGAGGCGCTAAGAGCGGGGCCAAATCAAGTGATCACAGTAGACCATATCAAGTTGACAAAGACACTTCACGATTACCCGACTCCATGCTGACCTGGAGGTCGTCAACGCCACGATCTAATAATATCTCGTTTTCTATCCGGCCCCCCTTAGATCGAAAAGTTCCTACCAATCGACCTCGATGCTTTTCCGTTACTTATCGTGACAAGGACGTGGTAATTTCCGGGAGGGAAATCTGGCGTGACCTTAAACTTATAGATACTGGAGTAGCCGCCCTGCGCCTTATTTTGCATTGGCTTTCGGATGGGTTCTCCAACGGGCTGATTCTTGAACAGGAACTGCCAGGTCTCTGTGACGGGAATCGTGACCTGTGGATCAGGAGCTAAGACGCTATACCGAACCTTGACTCGGACCTCATCTCCAGGCTTTGCAATTGCCGGGACCACCTCGGCCCCTTCTACAATTAATCGGTGGCCTTGTTTAGGCTTATAATGACTATGAGCCACGGCCTCAGCTCGTGACCGCTCAAGTTCTGGTGCAATCAGGGCCCCTGCCACAGACCCGACAGCGCCTCCAATCAAAGCCCCGAGCCACGCGTTCCCTCCCGTAGCAGCGCTGATCGCAGCTCCAAGCCCTGCGCCACTCAGGCCGCCGACGGCCGCTCCCGTCTGCGAAGAAGTCGCACACCCAGTCAGCGTCATTGCCCCAAACGCGGCAACGACAAGGATGCTAGTAAGCCGTTTGCTTTTCATCGCTTCTTTTCCCCCTACCTCGGCAGCTTATTCAAAAGTCCCTTGCTTAATCAGCTCTTCTACTTTCCTCATCGAAGGCGGTTGAGCGTTTGGAGACTCAGTGGTGCCCCTTGCAGGGCTGGCTTTCGCAGTCGCCACAGTGATGCGATTTTCGATATCTTTCACATCCTTGTCCGATTCTACAATCCCTAGCGCTCTCCCCTTATCGGCCTCGTTCTCCACAAACCCACTGACGGTTACCACCCGGTCTTTGCTGACTTCCACATGAATGTCGTCCAGTCCTTGCGCCTTCAATTCCGCGTCAAGTGTCATCTGGACCTTGGCCGGATCTTTCGCGAGAAAGCCGGTGTAGTAGAGGTATCCGCCTCCGCCAACAAGCAGCAATACCACTCCGGCCACAGCCGGCCAGAGCCACGACCTCGACGACCGCTTTACGACTCCTGCCCCTAACTCAGCAACGCCCGGTCGGTCCGTTACCTTAGCTTCCGGCTTGAGTCAATCCCAAAATTAGTTGAACTATGCGAAGCCAGCTCCCGGTCATGAGATCACGCCACCTGCTGTTCGGTCAGTCGTGCCTGTGCACCGAGTTCATGCTGCATGGCCTGTCGGAGTACGGGCAGCGCGCGAAATCCC
>JAGWQH010000114.1 GCA_028870115.1 Candidatus Methylomirabilota bacterium | reverse complement strand
GACCGTCTCGGCCACCTCGCGGTCAGTGGTCATCCCCTCTTGAGTCTTCAGCGGTCTCCACGCCTCCTCGGGCAGGACCGTGATCGCCGCTTTGACGGCGGCGCCTTTGTCAGCGCCCATGGCCCAGCGTACGCCTTGCCCAGTCAGATAGGTCATCACGTCATCGGTATAATACTCGGCATCTACCAAGACGGTCTCGATCCGTTTGCCGGAGGGCAGGTTCTGGAAGGCCTGTCGCAGGATCTCTACTCGACCCCCATTGTCATTGCCTTCTTTGAACTCGTAGGCGATGACCAGGCCAAGCTCCTGGAGTGTGGCCAGCACAGGCCGGTAGCCTGTGACGCCGAGGTAGGTCATCTCGGCTTCGCGCTTCTCGGCCGCGATGATGGTAGGATCGACCAGCAGGGTGTACCCCGTGCGGTCATCGTACGTGAGCACCCGCTGGGCAATCGCCGTGTTGACCTGGGCCATCCCCTGGAGGGCCACCCCCGCGCCCCATCCGCTTGAGCCAGTCCTCGATGGCGGAGGAGGAGGGGAGGGGTAGCAGGTCGAGCGCCTGCCGGAGGGTCTGGTCCTCCCGTATCTCTCTGACATCCTCAATGGTCTCCCCCCGCCGTTGTATAGACTGGGGACATAGGTAACACATGTTCGGAGACATGGGTGACACCGTTCAGGCATGATAGGCTCCGAAAGGAGGAGCGCCCATGCCCTGGCAAGAGGTGTCGACAATGTCGTTGCGTCAGGAGTTCGTCACAATGATCCAGCACGGAACGGTCAACCTCAGTGAGGTGTGCCGGCGCTTTCGGATCAGCCGCAAAACCGGCTACAAGTGGCTGGCCCGGTGTGCGGCCGAGGGCGCGGTGGGACTGGCCGACCGCTCGCGTCGGCCGCTGAGGTCGCCCTGGCGGACGTCCGACGCCATGGAGGCGACGGTCCTCGCGTTGCGGGAGGCGCACCCGGCGTGGGGCGGCCGGAAGCTGCAGCGGCGCCTGCGCGATCTGGGCTACCGGGACGTCCCGGCGCCCAGCACGCTCACCGCGATCCTGCACCGGTATGGGCGTATCGATCCGGCGGAGTCGCGAAAGCACACCGCGTTCACCCGCTTTGAACATGCAGCTCCGAATCAGCTCTGGCAGATGGACTTCAAGGGCCATGTGGCGCTGGAGCGCGGACGGTGCCACCCGCTGACGGTGCTGGACGACCACTCGCGCTTCAATCTCGTGTTGCGCGCCTGTGCCAATGAGCAGGGGGAGACGGTCCAGCACGCCTTGACGGCGGCCTTCCGTCGCTATGGCCTGCCCGAGCGCATGACGATGGATCACGGGTCGCCCTGGGGCGCGGATCCGACGCACCCGCTCACGCCAGTGACCGTCTGGCTCATTCGACTGGGGATTGGGGTGAGCCACTCGCGGCCCTACCACCCACAGACCCAAGGCAAGGACGAGCGCTTCCATCGGACCTTGGCGGTAGAATGTCTGCGGGTGCAGCCCTTGCGGGACCTCGCCCAGTGTCAGGACCGATTCGACGGCTTTCGCCAGAGCTATAACTTCGAACGCCCCCATGAGGCTCTGGGGCTGGCGGTCCCGGCCAGCCGCTATCAGCCGAGCCTGCGGGCGTTCCCTGAGGTGCTGCCCCCGATCGAGTACGGCCCTGGCGACGCCGTCCGGAAAGTGCAAGCCAAAGGGGAGTTGTTCTACCGGGGGCAGGTCTTTCGCGTGAGCAAAGCGTTGCGCGGCTCCCCTGTGGCGTTGCGCCCGACCCCCGTCGATGGACGTCTGGCCGTGTATTTTTGTCATTACCGCGTCACCGAGATCGATCTCCGTTACCCCGAGGAGCAATCCTAATGTGTTACCCATGTCCCCGAACACCTGTTACCCTTGACTCCGGTCTATACAAAAATGGGGGTAGGGGGATTTGGCGTGCCGGGCGCGGGGTGTGAAGTGCGAATCCTATTCATCGGTGACATGATCGGGAAGCCGGGTCGTGAGATCGTGGCGTCAGTATTGCCGCGCTTGGTCGAGGAGCAGAAGATCGATCTCGTCATTGCGAATGGCGAAAACCTGGCTGGCGGCTTCGGTGTCACAGGCGCGGTGGCTGAAGAGATGTTTGCTCTCGGTATTGATCTCCTGACCTCCGGGAACCACCTCTGGGACAAAAAGGAGGTCGAAGAGTACATCTCGAAGAAGGAGCGACTCCTGCGACCGGCCAACTATCCGGAGTCGGCGCCGGGTAGGGGAAGCCTGGTGGTAGACCGAGGTGGCTGTATCGTGGGAGTGCTCAATCTGCAGGGACGGGCGTTTATGCCGACGCTTGATTGTCCGTTCCGAGTGGCTGACCGTGAGATCGGCAGGTTGCGTCGAGAGACGACACTGATCTTCGTCGATTTTCATGGTGAGGCGACAGCAGAGAAGCAGGCCTTCGCCTGGTATGTCGATGGACGGGTATCTGCCGTGATCGGCTCCCACACGCATGTCCAGACCGCTGATGAGCGGATTCTTCCTGGAGGGACG
>JAGWQH010000113.1 GCA_028870115.1 Candidatus Methylomirabilota bacterium | reverse complement strand
TGCTGCCCAACCGGCCCAAGATCATTGACAATGTAGTGCAGAAAACGGCCGAATCAGGGCTGTAACTGTTTGACGTTATTAGCGTCTCACTCTCAAACTGCGGAAGATGGGCTAGCGCCTGCAGCGGACCCGGCCCGCTTGACAGTGGCGTGGCAACTTGGCTACCATTTCGCACCGCGGGTCGGGCCCCTGAGGCGCAGGTACAGGAGGCTTGACAACTGTCACGTGATGGATTCCACCTGATGGGCGATCGTGAGCTCCGCAGATGGACACATTCAGGCATGGTTCGAGACTGGTCGGTCCACGCAATTGCTGCTTACCCCCCGCTCCAATTACCTTTACGAAGCCTCTTCCAGATCAATCAAGGCCCGGATCATGTCCGTCTCGGTGATGATACCAACTACCTTCTCATCCTTCACAACCGGTAGCGCCCCGATCCTCCTGTTGAGGAGCAGGCGCGCCGCCTCGGCAATCGGGGTCTCCGGCGCGACAGCGATCACCTTCTTGGTCATGATCTCCTTCACTGTCAATTTATCCAGGAGGTAGTGAACCTCGTAGATAGACAGGCTCGTGGCAGGGGAGGGCCTCACAAGCCGAAAGTCCCGATCGGTGACGATCCCCCGCAGTTTGCCGTCATCGATCACGAGGAGATGTCGAATACCCTTCTTCTTCATCATGTACAGGGCCGCGTTGGCCCGTTCCTCTGGACCGACCATGACTACCTTAGTTTGCATATAGCGCTTTACCAGCATCGCTTCTCCTTTACGTTGACGTACTTTTCATAGATACCTTCCTCGTGTTGGTTCCCCTGGAATTATCTGCCCCGCAGGCGACGAACGGCGGCGCCAAGGCGCTGCATCGGAGCCGAGTAGACACCTGGGGGAATGATCGCATCGATCAGGATGGTGGCTACGACATCCTCCAGCGCCTCCATCAGCGTCCGCTCGAGCTCTTCGGCCGTGCGAACGCGGTAGGCGCGGGCTCCCAAACTCTCGGCAAGCCGTACGTAGTCGGGGGTCGGCAGGTCGTACGAGCGCGCCGGCCCATCCATCGCGGCTAGCATCCCATGACTTTGATTGTTGAAAAGGATGACAACGGCGTGCAGCCCCAGGCGCACGCATGTGACTAGGTCCAGGCCGGTCATGAGGAAGGCACCATCGCCCACCAGTGCCACGGGGCGCCGGCCCGGTTCGGCTAATCCTGCGCCAACGATGGCCGGCACAGCGAAGCCCATGCTGGAGTAGTAGCCTGGCCCCAGAAACATATCCGTCTCCAACTCCACACTCGCGAAGAGCGCATCACCCACATCGGCGGTGTAAAAGACCTGGCGCCCGGCCGCCACCCGATTGAGCACGGCAATGATGACGTCAGGCGTCAACGTCCCAGCGGGAGTCGGTTGAGGCGGCAGGGGCGGCGGAAGCGGCGCCGTGCGCTTCGGCGGCTCCGGTAGGGCGAGGAGCGCATCCATCAGCTCCTCCAGGCTCACATCCGGGAATCGGTGATAGCTGACGGTCACGCCCTCATGGACGGCCGAGATGACCTTGCGTCGATCAAATCGGGCCGTATACATGCCGGTATTCACATCGGTCATGAGGGCGCCGAGCATCAAAACGCAATCGGCCGTCTCCAGCACCTTGCGGGCCCTGAGCGACCCGATTTCGCCAAGGTAGTTTCCCGCAAAGAGGGGATGCTGCTCCGGGAAGACCGCCTTGCCGTCCAGGGATGTAGCCACCGGTAGTCTATACTTCTCGGCAAGCGCGACCAGCTTGTCGTGGAGTCGAAAGCGACGGATCTCAGCGCCTGCATAGATGGCCGGCAGTTCAGCTACCCGGATACGGGCGAGCACCTCGGCCAGCGCCTCGTTCGCGGCGCGCTCATCTCGAGGCCGGGCTTCCTGCACACGCCTGGCGGGTACGGGCACATCCGTCCGAATCATGTCCCGCGGGATCTCAATATAGCCGGGTCGCTTTGTGCGAAGGACGCTGTCGATCACCCGATCTACCTCGGCGATGGCATGAGCCGGGTCGTCGAGGGCCGCCGCTGCGCCCGTCACCTCGCGGTAGACGCGGAGTTGGCTGGCGAATGTCTTGACCCGGTGATGCAAGAGGGCATCGGGGTCTCGATGGGCGATCTCCGGCGCGCCGGAGAGGACGAGCACCGGCGATCGCTCGGCGTAGGCCTGGGCGATTGCGTTGACCATGTTGAGGGCGCCCGCGCCGAAGGTCACGGCAGCCACGCCCAGACCTTGGACGCGCGCATAGGCGTCTGCGGCGTACCCTACGGCCGGCTCATGGGTGAGGATCACCGGCTCGATCCCCGGCTCCTCCTCCAAGGCTCGGAAGAAGGGTAGAAAGAAATCGCCCGGCAAGCCGAAGACATGCCGCACCCCGGCTTCCTTAAATCGTCTAAACAGATACCGGCACAGCTCCATAGTCAGCTTTTAGCCCAAGACTGCCCACACGGTCAAGACGGATGTGCACACTGTTCCAGGACGACGTATGCCATTGTCATCCCCCTCGAAGTTTGATCCAAGCGGCTTCTTGCTCCCGTTGAGCAGACTTCATTCGGCAGTAATGCGCCGCAAAAGATACTTGCATGTCGCCAGCCCCCACTCGAAGACCATGGCGACGACAAAGACAACTGCGGTCGCAACTACTGCCCAGAAGACCCACTCTACGCCTATATGCGAAAGCGGCTCACCGAATTGGTTAAAGGGGGTAAAGAATGGCCCGGAGAGAAACGATAGAAGGTAAGTGAATGGTCAACACGGCGGATTTGATCTTGTGATCGACCGTATCTCATCCACCTTAATTTTATAGCCTACCAAGAGCAGCAATCACTTTGTCAGCCAGCACAAGATCCGCGCAAGTCATAGCATCTAGTCCGGCGATAGAATCGTCATAATCCACCTTATTCCTGTCAATCCGCAAACGATCGAGATTCTGACCGATTTGTCTCCAACCTCTATCATTACTTCTTTTGAAGACATCCCGAACATGTTGATGAGCTTCGACCCCATGCGGAATTCGGCTTCCTTCTCTATCTCGAAGATGGTTTCGACTCTTGCAAAAAGCAGCGTAATAAGCCCGACTGACTGCAGTGCGCAGTCGAGCCTCATGATCTGTTGGATTTACTGCTTGCCCCGTTAATTGGTGGGCCAGGAAAAGATATTCCACCCAGTCAAAGCTCATAGAAACTCCACGTGTATGCAAAGTTTCTCTTCCGCAAGATCAGAGGCCTCAAGCCACCATTCTTCGTCGAACGCTTCTAGCCGCCTCAGCGCTTCGTCTGGTGGAAGAACTGTACGAATGAAAGTGAATAATTCACGATCCTCTATGACCTCTGGGTCAGTCACCAGCTCTAATGCAACCGGTGCATCTGGAAAGTCCTTCCCGATGCGTTCATGGGCTTCCAGAAGCAAGCCAATGAGACGTGGGTTCTGTCGCAAAAATGTGGTGACAGCAATGTAATCACCGAATTCATAAAGCCTGGCCAGCAACTCAATTGCTTCTTCTTGCGCGATAAGGATGTCGGTCGATCCACCCTCCAACCGCTGGCGCAGAGGCATGGTAACGGCGCTTGATACGATTGACCAGAGTCCTTTGGTGATTGATTTAAGCGGCTCTACCTGTCGGGGCATCTTCTCCCAGTCCCAGGGGAGCTTTACCTGGCGATCTGGGCGATCTGGGGTTGCCGCAAGAACGCCCATCTATTGTGTGACCTCCTCGAATTGCTGCCGGAGAGTCTCCTTCAAGCAGCCTTCAAATGTAGCCTCGATACGGCTATGCGCTTGCTCGAGCCATTGGAACTCATCACCAAAGGTCACCTTCCCCGGTCGCCCGAGAAAGTAGTCCAGGTCGAGTACAACGGATACGGAATCAGGTTTGTCTGGAACAGCACTGGTCATCTGCAAACGCAAGATGTCCCTCCCATCCTCAAAAGGAACCTGTATACCCATAATGAAGTCAGTGTAGTCCAGCAGTTGTTGGCCAACGGAGGGATAGAACTCAAAGAAACGCTCCAACTGCGCTCGGGTGTCAGAGAAGTCAAATCGGTTGATGTACCGGAGGCCAATTCGCTGAAACCCTTTCGGGTCGGCGACCTCTCGATATGCGTCAAGGGCCTTGCGAATCATCGACCGGAATACCGCCCACGAGGGATACGGTTTTAGGTGATTAATAGCCAATAAGTGCGGACCGATCTGGATAAGGGCTCTTTCGTCAGTCCGTAGAAATCGTGATTGATCTCTTTGCAGGACATGTTGCTGGATGCCCTCAGCTCCTGCTGCAACCGTGGCCTCAAATGCCTTGGTCGGACGCCGTATCGGAAAACTGTCGCGCAATTTCTCGTACAGGAGACCAGGGACAGCCAGGTCCCAGGGAGATCCGGATTCAAAGCGAAACTCGCAGACAGCCTCGATGATAGGGGGTTGTTTGTATTTTCTGCTCATTGAACCCTGACCTCCAGCAATGTTGCGATATGGTTTCCGAGGATGGTCACGAACTTAGTTGGCGTGTTGTCAATGCCAAGCTTTTCACGCAGGTACGTAGCCTTCATTTCCAGCTGCTGATCGTTCTGAGCGCAAAGGACTTATTGCTGGTAGTAGAAGCGTCGTGACGAGTTGTGCTATCGATAATGTTCACGGGACAAACGATACTCCCTTGCGCCCATGGTGGCGAGATAATTCTTCTTCGAGACGCTCCAGTGCAACTCTACTGCTTCTTTAAGGTCTGGTGTGCCTCAATATCGCCTCCTGGATCGGCTGTTGAAGGCAAAAACCTGCCAACTCAGGATCTTCATCGTCCAGCGAACGCTCTGTCCGGGTAAGATCCTTCTCGGCAATGCGAAGCCAATCGTCCGGATAACGGGACTCCTCACGCGGCATGGAGCACCTTACCCTTTTGGAGGATCTCAGCCACGAACTGATCCCCGGCCTTTAGCCGTTGCGCGACCTCCTCGGGCGTCAGAACGATGGGTTCGAAGGGGATGCGCCAGTGCGCTCCAGTGGCGGCACGCCGTACCGTGTCTAGACGCTCGGGAAAACGCTCCTCCGTCGCCTTGATGATCAAAAGGTCAATATCGCTATCTTCATCTGGCTGTCCATAGGCGTAGGAGCCGAAGAGGATAATCTTCTGCGGAGCGTACTCGGCGACAAGCCGTCTGACGATCTCCTGAATGACGGCCCGGATAGAAGCATTTCCGTTCATGACACCCCTACCCCCAGAAGCTTCGTCGTGTAGTTCCAGAACAGATTCATCTGAGCATACGGCTCGGCGAAACGGCTGAGCTGCCACGTCCAAGAAGGAGACTCACCTTCCCGCACCAAGGAACCATAGCGAACCGGCCTAACGCTTTCCACCCGAGGGGTTTATTATCTAACTTCCTTGGTCGGCTATGCATCATGATCCTGGGGGCTAGTCGATCGATCTTATCCGTAATCACGCCTGAAAGGAACACGTAGTTACGAGGAGCTCAGTAAACTTTGATCGTTTATCGGCGCTCGCCGCAATGCGGCTCGCTCGTTGTAACTCTGTTTTGTAAAAGGCGCCTTCATACTGTTGTTTGATCAGGGGGTGTGCTGCGTTACTAACCATGACGGAGATCCCAGCTCATACCCTGCATATTGGGATACTACGATCGCTCGTATGATCGTTCGAATGAATCACCAAAATTGACCGTGTAGCGGCCTCGACCACTAAACACAATGAGGCCGGCATCTCTGAGGACCTGTAATTGCTGCCGAATCTTAGCGCGAATGAAATTGTTGCGGGGGAATCGCTGCTTCAGTTGTGTCTCGAAGTCATACATCCTCTGAAGCGTGAATTCTCGAACGTTGAGAGACTGGATGATGCGAAGAATCTCCAGCGCCCATCCTCTGGCTTCGAGGCTTGCTTCACGCCGCAGGAAAACCGTTCGTCCCCATGTCTCAAGAGTCAATCCCAAAATTAGTTGAACTATGCGAAGCCAGCTCCCGGTCATGAGATCACGCCACCTGCTGTTCGGTCAGTCGTGCCTGTGCACCGAGTTCATGCTGCATGGCCTGTCGGAGTACGGGCAGCGCGCGAAATCCC
>JAGWQH010000112.1 GCA_028870115.1 Candidatus Methylomirabilota bacterium | reverse complement strand
GTCCCAAGGGTTGGGCTGTTCGCCCATTAAAGCGGCACGCGAGCTGGGTTCAGAACGTCGTGAGACAGTTCGGTCCCTATCCGTCGCAGGCGAAGGAAATTTGAAGGGAGCTGTCCTTAGTACGAGAGGACCGGGATGGACGAACCTCTAGTGTGCCAGTTGTTCTGCCAAGGGCATCGCTGGGTAGCTATGTTCGGAAGGGATAAACGCTGAAAGCATCTAAGTGCGAAGCCCACCCCAAGATGAGATCTCCCGGGCGTAAGCCCCTGAAGACCCCTTGTAGATCACAAGGTTGATAGGCCAGACGTGTAAGCGCAGGAATGCGCTCAGCCTACTGGTACTAATCGGTCGTGCGGCTTGACCCCAATTTTTTTTCTCTGTATTGGATTCTCGGTGATGAAGAAGATCGCGCTTATGATCGCGGGGATGACGATGGTCTTTACGGCCTTCGTCACTATGACAGCTTGGTACGGGTCTGGACGGAACGTAGCGGCCGAGGAAAGCACTACCGCGATCAAGTCGACACCGTATAAGGTTGATCTTAACTCGGCGTCGATTCGGGAACTTAAGCAGCTCCCTGGGATGGGCCCAGAGCTGGCGGAGCGAGTTCTTCAGCACCGGCCATACCATAAGCTTGACGAGTTAATCTCCAGAAAGGTGTTGGGTCGAAAAGAGTTCGCTAGAATCAAGGAGCGAATTCGCGTAAATCCGACTCAGGCAGGAAACTCGATGCCGTAGGTTGTGAGTTCGATTATAAACGTGAAAGATCCGGAAAGCTTATGAAGCATTCCTGGTGGCCATAGCGGAGGGGAAACACCCGTTCCCATTCCGAACACGGAAGTGAAGTCCTCCAGCGCCGATGGTACTGCGTGGGCAACTGCGCGGGAGAGTAGGTCGCCGCCAGGATTTAATTGAGAAGCCCATACGGAAGGCCGTGTGGGCTTCTCGTTTTTGTGCGTGGTGGCTCGTTCTTGATAACCTGACGAGCGGATCATTGCGAGATCAGGCAGGCTACCGATTTGCCTGTTGCGACAACGGATGAGGGGATCGGTGTGAGGTGGAAGAGCCGGGTTCACCAATTATTGGTAGGGTCAGCCGTTCTGTTTTGGGGATTCGTGGTTACGGCGGCCCTCTTGTCCTGGGCAGAGGGCGCCCAAGTGACGTTGTATCTGAAAGAGGAACGGGTGACTCTTCCATCTGTTCAGATCCATGGCGCAGAATATCTGTCACTGAAGAGCCTGGCCAAGGTTGTAGGAAATCCTCCGATACTGGCACGGACGCGTGGAACCGTGCGGATTCAGCTTGGGAGCTCTTCCCTTGTATTGACAGTAGGCTCTCAGAAGGTTCGAGTGGGAAAAAGCGTTGTTGTGCTGTCCGAGTCGCCTCGCCGATTTGGAGGCGGCATTATCGTGCCGCTCGAGTTGCTGCCGATTGCGCTGGGTGCGCGGTACGGTGAAAACTATGTAAATTGGGATCCTGAGACGCGGGTAGCGCGGATCGGTGAAAGGGCATACTCGGTACGTCTTTTACGAGTACGTGCATACCCTGATCACACGCGGGTTGTCGTGGAAGAAACCCGACCGCACGATTTCGTTCTTAGAGAGGATGGCGCATCAGGACGAGTTGTGCTGGAGCTGAAGCGAGGGATCGTAAGCCCCTCAATCCGATCGAGCCAGGTGCCTGACGGTCTTGTGGCCTCCATCGAAATACAGCAGCTTGATAACGACAGCCGGATTACAATCCACGGAGCAGAGCGCCGTTTACGGAGCAAAGTCTTTGCGTTGGAACGACCTGATCGGATTGTAATCGATCTCTTTCCTCGCGAAGGGCCAGAGCGTAGTTCGCGACAAGCCGAGACCGTAACGAAGACGACACCTGAACGAGCAGATAAGCTGAAACCGGTGGCTCGAGGTGTCGAGTCGACTGAGCCCTCTGACCTATTGTTGTCGCGACAGTTCGTCAAGACGGTGGTGATCGATCCCGGCCATGGAGGAAGAGATTCTGGTGCCATCGGCCAGTCAGGAGCAAAGGAGAAAGATATCGTTCTGGATATCGGTATCAGGTTACGGCAACTGATCGAAGAGAATCTCGGGATGAAGGTCATCATGACTCGGACGGAGGATGTCTTTGTCCCGCTAGAGAATCGGACAATGATTGCCAATCGACACCGAGCCGATTTTTTTATCAGTTTGCACGTCAATGCAGCTCCCAGAAGTCGCGCTGTCGGCTTTGAGACCTATTTCTTGAGCCGTGAACCATCGGATCGTGGTGCAAGGGCTTCTGCTGTCAGAGAGAACACAGCCCTCAACCTTGAGGGCGTCGGTCAGGACGCGCAGCGAGGTCTGAAAACCGTTCTTTGGGATCTGGCTCAAACGTTCTATGTCAGAGAATCCAGTGAGTTGGCGGAGCTGCTTCTGAACGAACTCGGGCAGAATCTCAAGGTGGATAATCGCGGGGTCAAGTCGGCGCCTTTCTTTGTTCTGATCGGGGCGGCGATGCCATCGGTCCTCGTAGAGGTGGCCTTTATCACGAACCCGGAGGAAGAGCAAAAACTTGAGCAGGAGACATATCGACAACGGGTCGCACTGGCTCTGCTGAACGGTATCGCCAAGTTCAAGACACGGTATGAAAAACGGGTGGGGTCAATGTCCGCGCCATCGCCTGTCGTCAGATGAAGACTGCGGTTGTCTTGATCGCCTTGCTGGTGGTGACCGTCGGCGCGATCGCTCTTTGGGGTACCAGATCGGTCACAGTGAACAGACCCGCTGCCCAACGTACTGCCTTAGAGACAAGGAAGCCGGCGTTTGAACGTGCAAAGAAGAGCGTGACGCTCTTCTTTTTAGCCCGTGAGGGCTACTCTTTCCGCGAGGAGAACAGAGAGATAGAAAGTGGGACGACGACAGAGGATGCCAGACGGACCTTGACCGAGCTGGTAAAAGGACCGAAGGGTGGCGACCTCGTGCCGACAGTCTCTCCGGGAACCAAGCTTCTTAACCTGTTTATTGATTCCTCCGGAACTGCGTACGTCGATTTCAATCAGGGGTTTCGGGATGGTCTGCCGGGAGGTGCTCAAGAGGAGCTCTATACCGTATTCTCGATTGTCAATACGCTCGCCTCGAACTTTGCCCAGATTACGCGTGTGCAGATCCTTATAGAGGGGGCCGAGATTTCCACATTAGCAGGACACGTTGATACACGAATGGCCTTGCCTCCCCAGTACGTCTTTTGAGATGGCGGGTAGGCGAACGCGCGAAAGGAGAGCCTGTGAGGAGTGATGGTCGAAAGATGGACGAGATCAGGCCGTTGAAGGTGGACCGCGGCTATCTCAAGCATGCCGAGGGGTCACTGCTCATTGAGGTCGGCGAGACCAGAGTCCTCTGCACAGCTACGGTGGAGGAGAAGGTTCCACTGTTCCTGCGCGCAACCGGTCAAGGATGGGTCACGGCGGAATATGGGATGCTTCCCCGCGCGACGAAGACGAGGACTCCACGGGAAAGTGCAACCGGGAGGGCCAGCGGTCGGACATTCGAGATTCAGCGTCTCATTGGCCGATCCCTGCGAGCGGTGATCGATCTCACGCGACTCGGGGAGCGCACCGTGCTGGTCGATTGTGACGTAATCCAGGCTGACGGAGGGACTCGAACCACGGCCATCACAGGAGCCTTTGTCGCGATGGCCGATGCGCTCTTTCGTCTTCAAGAGAACGGCCAACTCAAGGGACCGCTTCTGAAAGATTTCGTAGCTGGCGTGAGCGTCGGGTATGTGGAGGGGGAACTCTTGCTGGACCTCAACTATGCAGAGGACTCGATGGCTGATGTGGATATGAATATCGTGATGACGGGCTCCAAGAGATTCGTCGAGGTTCAGGGAACCGCCGAGGAGGTTCCCTTCGACAAGACCCAGTTGGACCAGATGCTTCACTTGGCGACGCAAGGCATCGACAAGCTTGTTGACCTTCAACGTCAACTTCTGGGGGCTGAGATTAACGGTCTCAAGATGTGAAGATGTAGCTTGACATCGGGGGGCGAGGTTTCTAGAATGCAGTTGGTCTTGGCGACGGCAAACGCGGGAAAAATTCGGGAAATCGTGACCATCCTCAGCGAGCTGAGGATTTCTTTTTTATCGCTTGCCTCGCTTCACGGGTATATACCGCCGGTCGAGTCCGGCGCTACGTACGCTGAGAACGCTGCTGCTAAGGCTCAGGCGGTTGCAGCGTTCAGTGGTTGTTGGGCTCTTGCGGATGATTCCGGCATCGAGGTGGAAGCCCTTGGAGGACAGCCCGGGGCTCACTCCGGCCGGTACCTCGGCCTGACGGCCACTGATCTGGAGCGTAACCAGCGGATCCTTGAGTTGCTGAAAGGGATACCGCTCGTACGACGGCGGGCTCGTTTTCAGTGTGTGGCGGCCGTGGCCGGCCCCGGAGGAGAGTTAACGCTTTCTCATGGAAGTTGCGACGGGATCATCGCCGAATCTCTGAGCGGCAATAGCGGGTTCGGCTATGATCCTATTTTCATCGTTCCAGACCTTGGTGTGACGATGGCCTCGCTTCCACCGGAGGTCAAGAATAGAATCAGCCATCGCGCGCGGGCCCTCGAGAATATGAAACCGTATTTGCAACGCCTCTCCCTTGCCGCAGCATGAGCTGATCGGAGATTGACCTCTTGGCGACTGGAGTTGGAAAAGATGCAGAGCGGGGCGTGGCGCAGCCTGGTAGCGCACCTGCTTTGGGAGCAGGGAGTCGGAGGTTCAAATCCTCTCGCCCCGACCACACAAAAAGGTGTAAGATGTTCGCGCCTGTAGCTCAGCCCGGACAGAGCAACGGCCTCCGGAGCCGTGTGTCGCCCGTTCAAATCGGGCCAGGCGCGCCAGAAATACAAAGTCCAGGGTTTAAAGAGTAGACGATATGGGAATGGTATGGTGAGCGTAGCTCAATGGCAGAGCACTGGACTGTGGCTCCAGGGGTTGAGGGTTCGAGTCCCTCCGTTCACCCCACGCGCCCATAGCTCAGTTGGACAGAGCGCCGGACTTCGAATCCGTAGGTCGGGAGTTCGAGTCTCCCTGGGCGCGCCACAAAATACAGGGTTAGGGTGTAGGGTATGGGGTTTGAGAATGACAATCCGACAGTTCGCCGATTTGTTGTATTTTCTAAACCCTAGCCGCTTTACCTTATGCCCTGTTCTGCTGCGCCCATAGCTCAGCCGGACAGAGCGGCTGCCTTCTAAGCAGTAGGTCGGGAGTTCGAGTCTCCCTGGGCGCGCCACGTTGGTAGTGATCACTAGATCAGTGACTAGCGATTAGTGGTCAGCAGGAAAGGCTGTTTTTCTAGACGGGCCGTTAGCTCAGTTGGTAGAGCAGCTGACTCTTAATCAGCGGGTCATAGGTTCGAGTCCTATACGGCCCACCAACGATATAGATGGTAGGCGCCGCATTCGATCCGGTTAATTGTCATGGTCGAGTGCAGCGAGGCCATGGTTAACAGGATATTGGTCCTACCGTGACAATCAGAGGCGAATCGTCCGTCGGGCCATGGCGCGCTCCCACTTCGTCTCGGCGTTCTCATCAAACACGAGCGTTTCGTCGGCCGTGACGATCTCCCAAGCGCCTGCCTTGATTTCTGCCTCGAGCTGGCCGGGCGCCCAACCGGCATAGCCTAATGCAAAGAGGCTCTTGCGCGGACCGGTCCTGGTACCCATGGCCAGGAGGATCTCGGGCCGTGCCGTTACGGCGATACCAGCCTTGACGACCTTAGTACCCTCGCTCTTGTAGTCCGCGGTATGCAGGACGAATCCCCGGTCCGGCTCTACCGGTCCTCCAAAGTGTACGCGAATCTTCCCTTTGACTCCTGTGCCTTCTAACCCGGCCTGTTCTAGTAGTTCGGACAGGGGCACTTCCCCGATCGGCCTGTTCAGGATGAGACCCATCGCTCCTCCCGCGTCATGGTGAACGACATAGACCACGGAGCGGAAGAATCGCGGGTCTCGAAGGTCATCTCTGGCAACCAGAAGCTGACCGGCGAGCGCAGGGGACTGGGCGGCAGCGGCCATCCTGGATGCGATGCTTGCGCTCGACGGACCTGGTTCCGATGTCAGTAGCCCCGCAATAGCTGCCAGGCCCAAAAGAAGCCACAGGATGGAGCCGATCTTAGCAAGACGAGGCATGTCTGCTGTTCCCCTCGCGTCGGTCTGATCTCATGCGCGGAAATCAATCAGTAGCTGATCGCAAGCTGATAGGCGTTGTATGAGCCCCAGCCGGTGACTTGATCGTACCCAGGACCGGCTGAGAACCCAGCGGTTGTTCCGCTGCTGTTATTCCCTATCGTCACGTCATGGAAGTCATTGGGTACAATCACGCCAAGACCGTACAGTCTTGGATTAGCGTTGCCGAGTCCAGCGCCACTCTTGCGTTGATTTACAATCGCGAAGAGTCCTGCCCATTGAGGGGCCGCCAGGCTGGTTCCCCAGGCGCGGTAAAGACGGCCATTATAGACGAGCAGGTTGCCGGGGGTAGGGCCGGCTTCCAGACTCACATCCGGCACATCGCGTCCCCCGTCTGCCGGGGTCACGTCGTTCTGATAACTTGGCTTGCCGAAGATCATGCTCTTCCCGCCGCCACTGCCGCTCCAGGCCGTCTCGCTGCCATAGCCTGTGGCGGTTCCGGAGCTGTTAAAAGGTGTGGTCAGGGTCGTACCGCCGACAGCGGTGACGAACGGGCTTGAGGCCGGAAAATCGACCTCCGGTGTGGTCCCACCATTGCCGCAGTCGTCGGCCCCCCCATCACCGGAAGCGGCAAACCAGCTCTGTCCCTGGGCGGTGCCTTGCTTGAAGATGTTGTTATCGGTCGTCATAGTAGCGCGTGGCATTTGTGTTTCGCAGAGCCCCCAGCTTGTGCTGACAACGCGCGTAGAGGAGAGACTCGAGTTTGTGACGATATAGTTGTAGACCGTTGTGAAGGTCGAGAGGAGCGCGTTCTTCCCGATGACGCCCTGGATCTTGGCGCCAGGAGCCATGGCGCTGGACCATTCCACGTCCAACGTCGTCTCGTCGCCAAGTGTGGTTGTCATTCCTGTTGGGAAATACCATTGGAAACGGCTACTGGGACTCTTAGGAAGACCGGAGTTCTGCTCGAAGCTGTTGATATCCGCGACCTTGAAAGTGTAGGCCGTGGCGATCGCTATCTTCTGGCTCGCGCCGGTAGATCCGGCGTTAAAGAGGGGAGTGAAGTTATACGCCGCGTAGAGGTCTTTCGGGCCGAAGAGCGTTGTGCTGCCAAGTTTCAGGTGAGGCAGTACGTTACCGGTTGCTTCAGAAGGCGTGTAGGGGATGGCATTCAGATGAGGCGTAAGCTGGCTCAGATCTTCAAGTCCCTGGATAGAGCTGATGATACCCGCGAGTTCGGCTGGAACTTGAGGATCCCGGGCGTTAGCATAAAAGAGCTGGTCGTTGCGGCGGTAGCGGTTGATAGAGACGCCGAGAGCTGCTTCGACCTGAGCGACGGAGCCGCGGGCGTTGATGATGAGGCGATTAGGCCACGTCTGGGTGACCGTAAGACCATGCGACTGGAGCCATTTGATGACGTTGCCATGAGCCTGCTCGGTAGGACCGAACCAGGCGCCAAACTCGTCGGGGCTTAACCATCGGTGGAACCAGGGTGAGGATGGATCGTGCTGGGCGGCGAGGATCGCATCCAGGATCGGCTGATTCCGAAGCGAGAGACCCACGACAAGATCGAGGACGTGGGCGCGATCGGCCCGACCTTCGAAGATAAGGTGCTTCAGGGCGGGGTGTATGTGCTGTGGAAGGGTGATCGTCTCAGATTGGGCCCGGACCCACGGAGCCCATGAGGTAATCAGAGCAACTACCACGATGAGGATAGATAACCAACGCGTCTGTTTCCCAAGAGCGATTCCCGTGTTCATGAGATCCTCCTTGAGGTTAAAGGAAGCCGACAGAGTCGCGTGAGCGATGTCACGAGTACACTCTATTTGATATCGGCGTAAATGTAAAAAATAATGTATCCATAGGGAGTAAGCAATATTTGTACCATGCGCATGATCTGATTTGGGATGAGAATGGAGGCGTGTTGCGCAGACCATTGAGCGAGCAAAACCCTCACGTTGACCTGGAGTGGCAATGGGCTGACGAAAAGGGGCGCTGCTAAGCCAACTACGGACGCTCTTAAGAAACTTTTTCGGGCGAGTAGAAGTGCGGTGAGCTTATGAGAGGGGCGCGGGGAGGTCGGAGCGGCCCATCAGGTATTGGTCGATACCGCGGGCAGCGCTGCGGCCCTCGGCAATAGCCCAGACGATCAGCGACTGACCGCGCTGCATGTCGCCCGCCGTGAAGACGCCCGACACGCTGGTCATCCAGCTCTCATCCCGCCAGACGCTGCCGCGCTCGGTGAGTCGTACGCCGAGTTCGTTCAGTAGCCCATTGCGCTCTGGACCCAGAAATCCCATGGCCAGCAGGACGAGATCGACCTCCATCTCGAACTCGGTGCTCGGAATCGGCTTGAAGCTCATCCGGCCGTTTTCGGTCGTCATCTCGACCCGATGGGCGTGCAGCTTCTGAACCTGCCCATTTTCTCCTGAGAAGCTCGTGGTGGAGATCGAGAACTCCCGATTGCCGCCCTCTTCATGAGCGGACGAGGTTCTGAGGACGACGGGCCACTGCGGCCATGGGTTCTCCGGCGCGCGGGTGTCTGGCGGACGCGGGAGTAGCTCAAACTGGTAAACGGAGAGGGCCTCTTGCCGGTGGGCGGTCCCGAGACAGTCGGCGCCGGTATCGCCGCCGCCGATGATGACCACACGCTTTCCGTTAGCCGTAATGAACGCCTCGTCAGGGATGACCTCGCCCTGGCATCGCCGGTTCTGAAGGGTGAGATACTCCATCGCGAAGTGGATACCACGCAGTTCGCGTCCGGGGATCTTGAGGTCGCGCGGCGCCGTGGCGCCTCCGGCGAGCAGGATCGCATCGAACTCTCGCCGCAGCTCTTCAACGGGCACATTCATCCCTACGTTCGCGTTGACCCGAAACTGGATCTCCTCCTTCTGAAGCTGGTCCAGCCGACGGTCCAGGACCCGCTTCTCCAGTTTAAACTCCGGGATCCCGTAGCGCAACAGACCGCCAATCCGGTCGGCCCGCTCGAAGACCGTGACCCAGTGACCGGCGCGGTTGAGCTGCTGGGCCGCGGCAAGTCCTGCCGGGCCTGAGCCGACCACGGCGACCTTCTTACCGGTGCGCACGGCGGGGGGCTCCGGCCTGATCCATTCTGCCTTAAAGGCATGTTCGATGATGGCCAGTTCGATCGCCTTGATCGTCACCGGATCGTTGTTGATACCGAGGACGCACGATCCTTCGCATGGTGCTGGGCAGGCGGTCCCGGTAAACTCGGGGAAGTTGTTCGTCGCATGCAAACGCTCGATGGCGTCCCGCCATCGGTCGCGGTAGACCAGATCGTTCCAGTCCGGGATGATATTGCCAAGCGGGCAGCCGCGATGGCAGAACGGGATGCCGCAATCCATACAGCGCGCCCCCTGCCGTCTCAGCGTCTCCGTCGGCCACGGCAGCATGACCTGCTTCCAGTCGTGGATCCGCTCCTCGACAGGCCGGTACGGCTGTTTTTCGCGCTTGAATTCGATGAAACCGGTCGGCTTACCCATGGGCACCCACCATCACCGCCTGCTCCCATGGGATCCCTTCGAGCTCGGCCCGTTTGAGCGCTTTCATCGCCCGTTTGTAGTCTTTGGGTATGACCTTGACGAACTTTGCCTCTATTGCCTGCCAGTGTTTCAGAATCCGATCAGCCACCGCGCTGCCGGTATAGTGGAGATGGCGGTTCAGCAACTCTTGGACCTCCTCGATATCCTCTTCTGCGCCCAGCGGCTCAATATCAACCATACTCAGATTGCATCGGTTTTTGAAGTCGCCGGCCTCGTCCAGCACGTATGCGACGCCGCCGGACATACCGGCGGCAAAGTTGCGTCCGGTGCCGCCGATGACGACGACGCGGCCGCCGGTCATATACTCACAGCCGTGATCGCCGACCCCCTCCACCACCGCATGCGCGCCGCTGTTACGCACCGCGAACCGCTCGCCCGCGAGCCCGCGAAGGTAGACCTCACCCCTCGTCGCGCCATACAACACCACATTGCCGACCAGGATATTCTCCTCCGGGGTGAACGTCGCCTCGCGCGGCGGGAATACAATAATCTTACCGCCCGAGAGACCCTTCCCCAGGTAGTCGTTGGCATCGCCCTCCAGGATCAACGTGATGCCTTGAGGGATAAAGGCGCCGAAGCTTTGCCCGGCAGCACCAGTGAAGTGGATCCGGATCGTGTCGTCGGGCAGTCCTTCGCCTCCATAGCGGTGAGTCACCTCGTAACCTAGGATGGTGCCCACGGTGCGGTTGACGTTCCGAATAGGCAGATGCAGTTCCACCGGCTCGCGCCGTTCCAGTGCAGGCCGGCAGCGCGGGACGAGCGTCGTCCTGTCCAGCGACAGCTCCAGCCCGTGATTCTGCTCCCGCACCTTGCGGATGGCTACCTCGGATCCCACCTCCGGGCGGTACAAGATTGATGAGTAGTCGAGCCCGCGCGCCTTCCAGTGGTCCACCGCCTGCTTCATCTCCAGCCTGTCCATGCGGCCGATCATCTCGTCCATAGTGCGGAATCCGAGCTGTGCCATCAACTCGCGCACCTCCCTGGCGATGAAGCGGAAGAAGTTTTCGACGTACTCGGGCTTGCCGGTGAAGTTCTTCCGAAGCTCGGGATCCTGGGTGGCGACCCCGACCGGGCAGGTGTTCAGGTGACAGACGCGCATCATGATACAACCCATCACCACCAGCGGCGCCGTGGAGAAACCGTACTCTTCAGCGCCGAGCAGTGCGGCGATGACGACGTCGCGTCCGGTTTTCATCTGACCATCGACCTGGACGACGATTCGATCCCGGAGCTTGTTCATCACCAGCACCTGCTGCGTCTCGGCCAGCCCCAACTCCCACGGCAGCCCCGCGTGCTTGATGGAGCTGAGCGGAGAGGCGCCGGTGCCGCCATCGTGCCCGGAGATCAGTACGACATCGGAGAACGCCTTGGCTACCCCCGCCGCGATAGTACCGACGCCAACCTCTGCGACAAGTTTTACGTGAATTCGCGCAGTTGGATTACTATTCTTCAAGTCATGGATGAGCTGTTTGAGATCCTCGATGGAGTAAATATCATGGTGTGGCGGCGGCGAAATCAACCCTACGCCAGGGGTCGAGTGCCGCACCTTGGCGATCCATGGAGAGACCTTGGCGCCGGGGAGCTGTCCGCCCTCGCCGGGCTTGCTGCCCTGCGCCATCTTGATCTGAATGTCGGTGGCGTTGACCAGATACTCGCTGGTTACACCGAAGCGGCCGGAGGCGACCTGCTTAATGGCGCTTCGACGCCAGTCGCCGTTGGGGTCCGGCGTGAAGCGCGCCGGGTCCTCGCCCCCCTCGCCGGTATTAGACCGGGCGCCAAGCCGGTTCATCGCGATGGCGAGGGTCTCGTGCGCCTCCTGGCTGATCGAGCCGTACGACATGGCCCCCGTGGCAAAGCGCTTGAGGATCGATTCGACAGACTCGACGTCCTCCAGTGGAATCGGCTGCTCGGCCAACTTGAGGTCGAACAGCCCTCGAAGGGTACACAGGTTGCGGTTACGATCGTTCACCTGCTCTGTATACTCCTTAAAGATCGGGTACTGGCCGGTACGGGTAGAGTACTGAAGTTTGGAGATCGTCTCGGGGTTGAAGAGATGAGATTCGCCATCGCGCCGCCACTGGTATTCGCCGCCCCACTCGAGATCAGGCTGGCCGACGGGTCGATTGGGGAAGGCGCGGCGGTGTCGGAGGATCACCTCTTCGGCGACGACATCGATACCGATGCCGCCGATTCGGGACGCGGTCCAGGTGAAGCATCGGTCTACGAACGCCTTGTCCAGGCCGATCGCCTCGAAGATCTGGGCGCCGCGATACGACTGAATCGTGGAGATCCCCATCTTGGAGATGACCTTCAGGACGCCCTTGTTCAGTGCCTTGATGTAGTGCTTGACGGCCTTTTTGTGGTCCAGTTCCGGCAGCAGCCCCTCTCGGATCATATCGTCGAGCGTCTCAAAGGCAAGGTACGGGTTGATCGCCCCCGCGCCATAGCCGATCAGCAGCGCCGCGTGGTGGACTTCGCGCGGCTCGCCGCTCTCTATAACCAATCCGACCCTCGTTCGGGTCCCTTCCCGGACCAGATGGTGATGGACGCCGGCTGTGGCCAGCAGGGCGGGGATCGGCGCCAGTTCCTTACACACGCCCCGGTCGGAGAGGATGAGGAAGGTGTAGCCGTCGGCAATGGCCTGGCTGGCCTTCCGGCACAGCTCCTCCAGCGCCCGCTCAAGACCGCTGCCGCCTTCGGCTACCGGGAACAGCATCGGCAGCGTGACCGATCTGAAGCCGGGCAGATCGACATAACGGATGCGCGCCAGCTCCTCGTTATCCAGGACCGGTGTCTTCAGCTTGATCTGCCGGCAACTCTCAGGTTCCGGCCTGAGCAGGTTGCGCTCCGGACCGATTGTCGTCGCCATCTGCGTGACCAATTCCTCCCGGATTGCGTCCAGCGGCGGATTCGTCACCTGGGCGAAGAGCTGCTGGAAATAGTCATACAGCAGGCGAGGTCGGTTGGAAAGGACGGCAAGCGCCGCGTCATTTCCCATCGAGCCGACAGGCTCCTCACCCCTCAGCGCCATCGGACCCAGCAAAAGACGCAGGTCCTCGTGGGTGTAACCAAAAAGCTGCTGTCGTTGCAGCACGGTCTCGTGATCCGGCTCGTGGACATGCGGGGGCGTGGGAAGCTCCTCCAATGGGACCAGGTGCTGTTGCAGCCACTCCCGGTAGGGATGCTCGGCGGCAAAGGCGTGTTTGAGTTCTGCGTCGTCGATGATCCGGCCCCGGGCGGTATCGACCAGGAAGATCCGGCCGGGGTGCAGGCGCTCCTTGATCAGGACATTCTCGGGCGCGATATCCAACACCCCCACCTCGGAAGCCATGACCACGAGGCCGTCCTTTGTCACGTAGTAGCGCGACGGGCGCAGTCCGTTGCGGTCCAGCACTGCCCCGATCACGGTCCCGTCGGTGAACGCGATGGAGGCCGGCCCGTCCCACGGCTCCATCAGGCAGCCGTGGTACTCGTAAAACGCCTTACGCTCGTCGCTCATCGATTCGTGGCCGCTCCAGGCCTCCGGGATCATCATAAGGATGGCGTGGGGCAGGGGACGGCCGGCCATTACGAGAAACTCCAGAACGTTGTCGAAGATGGCCGAATCGCTCCCGCCCTCCAGCACGATCGGGAAGATCTTTTTGAGGTCCGGCAGCAGTTCGGACTGGCACAACGCTTCGCGGGCACGCATCCAGTTGATATTGCCGCGCAGCGTGTTGATCTCGCCGTTGTGCGCCATATACCGATAAGGGTGACCCAGCGGCCAGGAGGGAAAGGTATTGGTGGAAAAGCGCTGGTGAACGAGCGCCAGCGCCGATTCGACCGCCTGATCCGTCAGATCTGGAAATATCGTCTCGATCTGATCACCTATCAGCATCCCCTTGTAGACCAGCGTGTTGGAGGAGAGGCTCGGGACGTAGAAGAGCTTTCGCTGCGCAAGAGTCGAGGAATAGACTATATGCTCGACCTGTTTGCGGATTATGTAGAGCTTTCGCTCGAACGACCGGTCGTCCTGGATAGCCGGGTTGCGGCCGATAAAGATCTGCTTGAAGGCCGGCTTGGCGGCCTTGGCGCTGGGGCCGATCGGCGAGTCGTCGGTCGGCACGTCCCGCCATCCCAGCAGCGCCTGCCCTTCCTCCAGAATGATCTCCTCGAAGGTTGCCTGGCATTTGGCGGCTTGTGAAGGGTCGGTCGGAAGGAAAACCAATCCGGCACCGTAGTGTCGCGGAGCGGGCAGGGTGATCCCGATCTTCCCGCACTCGCGGGCGAGAAAGGCGTGGGGCATCTGAATAAGGACGCCGGCCCCATCACCCGTGTTCGGCTCGGAGCCGCACGCGCCGCGGTGCAGCAGGTTCTTCAGGACCGTCAGCGACTGCTGGATGACGGTGTGGGACTTGCGTCCCTTAATATCCACCACGAAGCCCACACCGCAGGCGTCATGCTCGCAGGTCGGGTCGTACAGGCCCTGTCTGGGCGGGATTCCGTAAGGGGTCACAGACACCAAATCCGTCTGGTCAGTCACACAGTTCTCCTTCTATCTTTTTATCGTCGATCCATGATGTGCGTTTAAATATAGCCGAAACCGATGGGTAAGTCACGTGAAATACAGCCATACCGAGCAACAGGAAATCCTCTCCTTCGCGGGTCTCCTGGAAGACGAGGCGGAAAATTAGCGGCGGAGAACCCCAAGCAGATCGGGCATAGTTTGATAGCGTTCTTCGATGCTGCTGTCAAGCGGAAAGTGGCGGAGTCGCAGAAGATGGAGCGAGCTCGGCGTGAGGACTCTCACAGACCGGCTTGTCTTACATCTCAAAACGACGGGCATTGCTGTATAATATATACAATGACTACGAGATGGCTTATAGTCGCGAGCAGTGGCATGAAGGCGAATATCACCCGGCTCACCATTGCCGTGAGAAATGGGCGTGGATTGGTGGGCGGATTGAAAAAGGTCGCCCAGCCAGCCGCTCCATTTGTGTCGGCTCTTTTTCTTCTCTCCGTTCCCATCGTGTCCGGTGGGCTGCTTGCGCTGTATCTGAATGGTTTCTTCACATGGCCCGATTTCTCGCGGATACAGGACCGCCGTGAAACGAGCGTCCTGTACGCAGAGGACGGTGAAGCGTTAAGAGAGTACTGCACCTATTGCCGTGAGATGGCCACACTGAGCGAGATGGGACGCTTCCCAACGCTCGCGGTGCTGGCGGAAGACAAAGCGTTTGAGAAACGGCTGACACCGGTCAGCGGACGCGGTATCCTGCGGGCGTTGTGGCAGGATCTCAAAACGCTGAGCCTCGAGCAGGGGGGATCGACCATCACCCAGCAGGTCGCGCGTATGCTGTTTGCAGAAGAGGAACGCCGACAAGAGCAGGAAACCAAGGCGGTGAGCGCCAAATTATGGCGGAAGGGGAGAGAGCTGTGGTTCTCGATACTGCTTGAGGGACATGTGGACAGAAAACACATCCTCGAGCTGTACCTCAACAATGTCTTTTGTGGACACGGGCGATACGGCGTCAAAGCGTGCAGTCAGTACTACTTCCATAAGCAGCCGGCTGAACTATCGATCGCAGAAGCTGCGATGCTGATCGGCACCTGGCGGACCCCGCAGTATTCTCCTTTCATCAACCCGAAAGCGGCGTTGAGGCTTCGAGGAAGGGTGCTCGACCAACTCGCCGGCGAGCAGGTCATTACTAAAGTGCAGGCAGAAGCATGGCAAAAGCTGCCGCTCCCCCAGCGACAAGAGCTTGACCCATGTAGAGCGCTCCATGTCGCCGAATTTGTTCGTCGACAGATCGTTGAGAAGACGCGACTGGTTGATCAAGGGCTTAAGGTGCACACCAGCATCAACTGTGGCTGGCAGCGAGCGGCGGCGGATGCGCTGCACGAGTCGATGGGGGCCATGAAGGCTCGGAATCCCGCGTTGACGGATTTGCGAGGGGTGGCCATCCTCATCGATGCCAGGACCGGCGCGCTCAAGGTGTTTACACAGGAGCCACCGTTTCAGGAAAACGAGTACTTGCTCAACCAGATCAAGCGACACTGCGGATCAGCCTGTAAACCGTTCTTCTATGCGACCTGGATCCTGAAGGGTGGGAGACTTTCGTGTCAGGATCAGGGCTCGGGGCCCTGCCAGTTGGACGATTCCTATGGCGTTGCGGAGGGCAAGTCCGCGCTCTCGATTGCCATGGGCCGTGGCCGGGGCAGGCACCATATCCAGAACTTCCCCTATGAATCACTGGCGCGGTATGTCGGGATCAGCGAGCCGATCCGCTGCCTCGCCGAATCACGAAACGCCTGCACCATGAGCGCGATGAGGGACGTTCGAGCGGTCGTCAGAGGCTCACGGGTGCCGAGACTGGTCTACAAGGAGGAGATACTCGGGCTCATGGCCCGACTGGGTATGCACCTGTCCACGATAGATCCGGAACGCGCCAAGCGAGACGGGATCGCGCTCATTGCGCCAGAGGTCGCCCAGCGGTTCGGGCTTCCCGAGCACACAATCGATCCCGGGCTCACGGTTGCGATAGGTTCGATTGACGTCTCGCCCCTTGATATGGCCGTCGCCCTGGCCGGACTCATGGGAAGCCGGGTCGAGCCCTACGCGATCGAGGAGATCGAAGAGCCATCCGGCGATGTGGTATACGACAGCACGCCGAGAGAGCCTGAGAATGCCTTCCAGAAAATCGTTGAGGAGGAGTTGGCCGCGCGGCTTGAATTGGAAAAGGTCCGAGGCGGCTCCAGCGGCGAACTGACAGTCGAAGAAAGGCGCAAGATTGAGGCAGACGCAAAATCGGAGGCTGAGAAGCTGGTGCTGGCCATAACCCGTGGGCTTCGTGCGCCCATCGAGTTTACGCATGGGACAGGAAAACTCGTGACCACGGGTGATCCGGGGCGGGGCATCCCTAAGCTGGATTTCCCGGTGATGGGCAAGACCGGTACCGCCACCAACGGGAAGGGGGAAACCACTGATAACTGGTTTTATGGCTGTTCGCCTTCCTATTGCATGGCGGTGTGGATCGGACGGGAAAAGAAACTGCCCATGGAAACGATCATAGAGACGCCTGGTGGCCGGAAGATTAAAGTTCAAGAGACCGGAGGCCGTAATGCGCTGCCCGTGTTTATCAAGACGATGAAGGCGGTCTACGAAAACCGCCCCATAGAGACATTTCCTGAGGCGACGGACCCGAAGAAACCGTTTCTGTTCTCCCTGCCGCTTTCGCCTGCTCCTCTGGTGATACCGAAAGAGGAGGCGGGCACTCCGCATGCCACCGAACACATGACGAAAGAAGACACAGTTCCGGGCGACCGAGATGACTTCTAGTTCTTACAATTTTTTGCTCCCCTCTCCCCGCTGGGGAGAGGGTTCGGGTGAGGGGGGTTTTAGGACCCATATCGCAGCATTTCTTACGTCTGTAGTCGTGATCCTGTTCATATTGCTCGCAAGCAGTTATCAGGCGTTGGCTCAGCCCCCGCTCCTTGAAAAGATTAAAGAGGCTCAGAATCGACTGGAGGGGCTTGAGTTAACTCATCAGATTACTACGGTTCAAGAAGCTATTCCCGTTGCCAGGCCATCGAAACGGCGAGGACGAAGACGTGCTGCTCGTTACGTAAAGCATCCGGCGCTGATGCGGGACGTGGCGCTAGTGGGGCTGAATAGCAAAACCGGAGAGCTGAAAGATTTTATCTTCAAAGAAACCGTTCTGCTTGAACGTAAGAACCACCCTTACGTGAAGCCTCCTCAAGTCATTGCTGAAGAGAACAACTGTAGGTTAATGTGGCGTGGCGGCAGCCGCTGGGGCTTTAACAGGGATCTGCTGCTCACCTGCAATGGTGAAGATTTTGTCATCATCAACCTTACGATGTGGACGTCTCGTACAGCGCGCACCGTGGTGGTTGACTCCAAAACCGGCAAACGGACATGCCGCCAAGGCCCGGCAGAGCTACTTATCGGTTCCTATGTCCCTTACTCCTCGGAACTCCATACGCCCGAAATCGCAGAAGAGGGGCGCAGGTATCTGGAGCGGGCCATCTTACAAGCGCTTCAAGATCTGGACGACCTTAACGTGACATCCAAGACGTTTACTGAAGAGAACCTGAGTGAACTCGCCTCAATTGACTTTATTCACGCGCTTCTTGTTGATGAGCATATGGATCCGGAGGAATTCAAAAACAATGAGAAAAACGGGACGCTATCACGGCTCATCGAAAAGTACTGGGTAGAGGTCGCCGTTAACCAGGATTCAGCGTTCAGGATGAGTGTCTCGCCCGCCGGGGCAGTGGGCATCAGCCAGTTTATCTGCCCCACCTACGCGCGGATTCTTAACGAATCTCCTGAAGCCAAGCTTGATCCGGTATTTGTGCATGGTATGCAAGATCATGTAAATGCCGTTAAGGCTTCAATCACCCTTTTTGACTCCGACATGTCATTCTGGTGGACTCCAACGGTCAAAAAAATCTGTTCCATCTCTACTGAAATGCTCGAAGACTGCTGGGCCGCTTCCTATAACGGAGGTCCCAATAGATTGAATAGGGTGATTGCGAAGCGCGGGAAGGACTGGGTTAAGAAAGGAACGATGATTCGGAACACGCGTCGCTACTTTGCCTCCAGACTCAAAGAAGAGACCTATACCTATCTCGCAAAGCTTGGGAGCATACGGGAGTATCTCTTGACCCTTGAAAAAAGGTACCCTGTCAACAGCAACGGAAACGGACCCTCCAGATAATGGGGTGTGCAGACCTCATATAATCTATGAAGGGATATATCGTACTGTATGGAATCTAAAGATCTAGAATAGTGATGAGTAGAGCTTTTTCGGTTGTTAAGAAGAGTGAAGGGTGAGGGCGACAAATTCACATGATGCTACTAGCCGTTTTGAGATGAAGGGGATATATTAGCGGTAGTATTGCTGTCCAACCTGTCTGCCCACTGAGGTGGCCCTTGAACAGAGCGAGAGGACGGATCAACCGTAATTTGATTGACAGTAAGCGGTCCTTCGTGTAATGGTAACGACCCGAAGGGCGTGCTATTTCCGCCGAGCCTTTTCAGAGGCTACTAAGAGCGTAGACGTGATGAGAGCGTGCCGCAGTTTAAACCCAGCGTGAAAGGAGGGGCAACATGGTCTACCACATCATGTGTGAAGTTAAGCCAGAGCAAGAGGCGGCGTTGGATGCCTTCTTAACTGGCAAGATGAAGAAGTTCTGGCTCGCGAACCCGGGGGTCTCGAGGTTCCACGTCTACGGGGACCATTTAGCTAATAAGTTGGAGCGAATCGTTACGATTGAAGTTGGCGACTTCGGCAACTTTGATAAAATTCTGGCCCTCGATGAGCGTAAGGATCTCCGCAATGAGATGATGACGTTAGCCTCAAATGTTCAGAGTCGGGTTCTACAAATGATCGAGTAGGACTCAGAAGCTACGGTAGTTTTCAAGACGAAGGAGGCCCCAAGGCTGGGCCTCCTTCTGTTCTTGGTGGGTCCGCGTTACCCAGTTACCTTGTCGAGGAATCCGAGCAAAACATGATTGAACGCTTCCGGTTGCTCCAGGTTGCAGAGATGCGAAGCGGCACGCAGAATGGCGATTTCGGAGGAGGGGAGGGCGGCGCGAATCTCCTGCGCCATGGTAACCGGAGTCCCGGGATCGTTCTCACCCGCAATGACGAGGGCCGGGCAGCGAACGTTACCGAGACGATCGGTCACGTCGATCGTCGGGATTGCGTAGCAGCAGCCGATATACCCCTGTGGAGGCGTACCTCTGATCATGGCGCGTACACCGTCTATCACACCCTGACGACGCTCCAGAAACGCCGCCGTGAACCACCGCTCAATCGCCGGCTCCACCATCGGTTTCATCCCCTTCGTTTCCACGGTGCGGATTCGCTCCACCCAGGTTGACCGGACGGCGGACGGGTAGCGACTGGTGGTGGAGCAGAGGACCAGGCTTCGGACCATCGACGGGTACTTCAGCGCAAAGATCTGGCCGATCATTCCACCCATGGAAATTCCCACGAAGTGCGTCGCTGTGACGCTAAGTCCGGTAAGCAGTCCGTGCAGGTCGTCAGCCATCTGTTCGAGGCTGTAAGGGCCGGGAGGAACGCTGGTCTGACCATGCCCTCGCGTATCGTACCTGAGTACCCGATAGCGCCCGCTGAGTGCCTTAGCCTGCTCGTCCCAGAGAGAGAGGTTGCACCCGAGGGCGTGGCTCATCGTTATCACCGGCCCATCTCCCTCGACCGTGTAGTGGATCTCGATGCCGTTAGCAGTGAGCTTCATCTAGCCACTTTCAGTAGCCGGTGACGTATGGAAGAGACCCGGCCACCCGATCGATATCCTCTCTCGCCTCCAGCAGGACGCCCATCGCGTTCCAGGTTCCCGTCAGGAGCTGATTGCGGGTTCCGTCAGGGATCATGGCGGGAATCGTCCGGTCGCCAAAGCGCACCAGCCGATTCTCCAGATCGAGCATGATCTCCTGATCCGGATGCTGCGCCAGGACCTCCGCCAATTCCGCCAGGTCCTTCCGGTGCGACGTCAGGCAGGGGAGCCCAATCGCCGTACAGTTGCCGAAGAAGATCTCAGCAAACGACTCGCCCACGATGCCCCGGATGCCCCAGCGTCGGAGTGCCTCCGGCGCATGCTCTCGCGAGGAGCCGCAGCCGAAGTTTTGGCCGACGACCAGGATCGTCGCAGCACGGCACCGGGCCTGGTTAAATGGATGATCCGGCATCTGGCGGCGGTCGTCCTCAAAGACGTGAGCCTCAAGCCCCTCGAAGGTGATGCATTTCAGGAAGCGGGCGGGGATGATCCGGTCTGTGTCGATGTCGTTGCCGGGAAGCGAAATCGCGCGACCGGCGATCCGGCGTCGAATATCGTCCTGCCTGCCTGTGCGTGGCCCGCAGACAGGTCTCATGGCAGCATCTCTCGCACGTCTGTGATCCGCCCTTGGATGGCCGCCGCCGCCACCATGGCCGGGCTCATGAGGAGGGTCCGGCCCGTGGGGCTGCCCATGCGTCCCTTGAAGTTTCGGTTACTGGAAGCGGCGCAGATCTCGCGGCCAGTCAGCTTATCCTCATTCATCCCAAGACAGAGCGAACAGCCCGCCTTGCGCCACTCAAACCCGGCCGTCAGAAAGATCTCGTGCAATCCCTCGGCCTCGGCCGCCCTAGCCACTGCCTGGGACCCTGGAACGACGAGGGCCCGGATCCCCTTCGCCACCGTTCGCCCCCGGACAACCTCGGCCGCAACCCGCAAGTCAGAGAGACGTCCGTTGGTGCAGGAGCCGATGAAGGCGACATCGATCGGCGTCCCGGCGATTGGCCGGCCGGACTCAAGGTCCATGAAGGCGAGTGCCTCGGCCCAGGCAGCCCGGTCCACATCGGGCGCGTCGTGTGGATGCGGGATCCGCTCGCCCACCCCTATCGATTGCCCAGGGTTGATGCCCCAGGTGAGCATAGGCTCAATCGAGGGGGCGTCCAGTCGGATGACATCGTCGAAAGCAGCATCGGGATCAGTCACCATGCCCCTCCACCAGGCAACAGCCCGGTCAAACGCCTCGCCATGCGGCGCAAACGGGCGTCCCTTGAGATATTCGAAGGTCGTGGCGTCGGGATTCACATAGCCGACGCGCGCCCCGCCCTCGATGCTCATGTTACAGATAGTTAGGCGCTCTTCTATCGACATCGCATGAATGGCTGATCCCGCGTACTCATAGGCGTAACCCACCCCGCCATTCACACCCAACCTGCCAATGATCGCCAGGATCACATCCTTGGCGTAGACCCCACGCGCCAGCCTGCCTTCTACCCGGATTTGCCGGAGCTTTGGCTTCGCCATTGCCAGGCATTGGGTCGCCAGGATATCGCGCACCTGACTGGTGCCGATGCCGAACGCCAGTGCCCCCAACGCCCCGTGGGTGGAGGTGTGGCTGTCGCCGCAGGCGATGGTTATGCCCGGCTGGGTGAGTCCAAGCTCCGGCCCGATGACGTGAACGATCCCTTGCCGGTCGTTGTCCAGGTCAAAGAACGAGATGCCGAACTCCTTGCAGTTTCTGGTCAGGTGGACGGTCATCTGCTCGGCCATCGCGTCGGCGAAGGGGCGGAGTTGCGAGGCGGTGGGGACGATGTGGTCGAGGGTGGCAAAGGTCCGATCCGGGAAGCGGACGGTGAGCCCCGCCTCCCGCAGCATCTGAAAAGCCTGCGGGCTGGTCACCTCGTGGATCAGGTGCAGGCCGATGAAAAGCTGCGTCTGCCCCGAGGGCAGCGTTCGAACCGTATGGGCCCGCCAGACCTTGTCAAGAAGGGTTTCAGCCATAGCGCTGTTATTGTGCCAGAAGGTAGCGCCTGCCGCAAGCCCGATCGTCGCACGGGATTCATAGGCTGGTCACTGAGGAGCTTGACAAGTCCGTGGAAAGGCTGGAGAATCGCGCCAGTTGTCGAAGGGCTTAGAGCTTAGTAAAGGACAGCACTCGCTCGGCGAAGTGCTTGCACTTGCGAAATCCGAGGCGGTTTTGATTCACTCAGTGACAGGCGAGACTTCGTCCTGGAGCACGCAGATGATTTTGACCGCGAGGTAGCTGCTTTAGGCGGCAGCGCGAAGCTGGCGTCTTTCTTAGGCGATCGATCAAAGGAGACCGGGGACATCAGCGACCAAGCGCGCGCAGGTCACGGCTTGATGTGGACGACCGGGACATTGAGAGCCTGAAGATCCTCGACCTACCATGAGCAACTGGAAGAAGACGCGGGAAAAGCTCCTGCTGGGCTCGGCGGACGCGAGCATGGATTTCGAGGAAATCTGTGTGATGCTGCGACATCTCGGGTTCTCTGAGCGCCAGGGGCACGGGAACCACCGTATCTTCTACAAGGAAGGGGTGACGGAAATTATCAACTTGCAGCCACGCGGCGGCAAGGGGAAGCCGTATCAGATGAAGCAGGTCCGACAGATCCTGCTGCGTTATCACATGACGGAGGATTGATATGAGCAAGTACGAACTCATTATCTACTGGAGCAGGGAGGACGATGCCTTCGTAGTCGAAGTACCGGAACTGCCCGGCTGTATGGCCGATGGGGCTACCTACGAAGAAGCCGTAGCCAATGCGCAGGCGGCTATTCGGGAATGGGTCGAAACGGCCAAGGCGATTGGGCGGCCCATTCCTCAGCCCAAGGGACGCCTCATGTACGCGTGAAATAGCGGAGGAAGGTCGGTGGGTCCGAGATCCCATAGCGATGAGATGCGATTGGCCTCCGGCATTACAAGAGCGTTCAAGAAGCTATTGGCCGCATTGTAGCCGCATCTCGCCCCACGAAGGTCATTCTGTTTGGGTCTCGCGCGCGGGGCGAAGCGGACGAGGGTTCCGATGTTGACGAGAAGTTGCAGAGGCCATACAGAATAAGCCCCATCACAGACAGAGGGAATGAGCTACCCCGTGGCAAGCTGCGTGGTATCGTCTTCTGTTCTGGCCCGTCATTCCGCCTGCCTGTGCGCCTCCGCACGCAGACTGACCATACCAGCAGCGTTTGTCGGAGGGCAAAGGGTCAGAAAATCGCTTGCTAACCGCTGAATACGATTCTAGAATCCGCCATCAATACAAAACTCGTTGGCGGGAATAGACCGACCAATGTACTCAATAGATGGCGTGGACGCTTCGCGTCGGCCATCAAGCGGCTGCAGCGGATAGTCGTCCACGCGAGCACGCTCGTGCGTACGCCCGCCGCTGATCCGCAGCCCCACTGGTCATTTCTTTGAGTGTCGTGGAAACCGCGGCTTTTTATTTTGGAGGAAGTCATGCCAAACCCAAACGCCCCGTTTCATCCGATCATCTATGTCCGCGGCTACGCCATGACTGAGCGAGAGCAGGATGAAACTACCGCTGATCCGTTCTGCGGTTTCAACCTCGGCTCGACGGTTTATCGCGCCACGCCGGAGAAGGACAGACCCGCAAAGAAATTCATTTTCGAGTCTCCCGTGTTGCGGCTTACCTCTGACTACGAATACGCAGATATTTACGAGAATGGGCTGGATATCATGGACACCGACTGGGAAGGCACAATCCCGCCTAGATCGATAGTGATCTATCGCTATTATGAGCAGGCCTCTACACTCCTAGGTACCGGAACGACTCCAGCAATTTCGGATTTCGCGAAAGGGTTGAGCCAGTTGATCCTTCGCATTCGTGATCTGGTCTGTGCTCACCCGGACAGCGGGATTACTCCAGAGAATTTTCGCTGTTACCTGGTCGCGCATTCGATGGGGGGCCTCATTTGCCGCGCCTTTCTGCAGAACCCTGATCTGGGGGATGATCAGGCCCGACGGTACGTGGACAAGGTATTTACCTATGCTACGCCTCACAACGGCATTGATATGGCTGGGCTCAACGTTCCCAAATGGCTAAGCGCTATGGACATGAACAATTTCAATCGCGAGTACATGGCCGGTTATCTCAAGCTGGAATCCCTCTACAAGGCGACCGGACGCGTGGATTGGCTGCCGGAAGAGACCTTCCCGTCTGACCGGTTCTTTTGTATGGCCGGTACGAATCGGGCGGATTATGAGGTCGCCATGGGTCTGTCCAGGACCTTCTCCGGGCACGGTAGCGATGGGTTAGTCAGAATTGAAAATGCCTCGGTCTGGGGCGTGAACAGCAAAGGGCAGGTGTCGACCCCATGTGCCACTGCGTACGCTTACCGTTCCCACTCGGGCTATTTCGGCATAGTCAATAGCGAGGAGGCGTATCAGAACCTCACGCGCTTCCTTTTCGGAGACATACGGGTCGACATCTGGGTGGACGTGGAGGCGGTTCAGGTGCCGCCTGATATCCAGGGCAAGCCGGTTAACGCCCTCTACCAGTTCGAGTTGGTGGCCTCGCCTCGTGGCAAACGCTGGTATCTCACGCGCCGTGTGGCGGAAGAGGATTCGGTTGCCTGCCGCAGCCATCAGGAACTCGTGGACCCAGCGAACAAGAGCGCCAGGAGTATATTTCTGTCTTCCGTATTCCTGGCCAATCGCGCCCGCGTCAACCCGGCACGCCCTTCGCTCGCGTACGGTCTGACTCTAGGAGTGCGCGTACCGGATTATGAGGTTGAGCGCAAATTCTGGCCCGACGCGCATTTTGAGGGTGGATATCTGTTCCGGGATACGATGATCATCGAGATCGTCCCACCTCAACAGGCAGGCGAGAGCTGGACAGTCACCTTCGACTGGCAGAGTAAGAATCTCGGTCGCGCCAGCCAGTCCCTCGCCTACAAGATACTCCAGAGCGGCAAATTGCAGATGGCAGTTCCGTTCGATAGCAAGAGCGCGCCGGGCATTTCCGGTCAACTGCGATTTGTAGTTTCCGCATGGAATGCCTGAGCACGTGGTTCTGGTGTAGTGTCCGATAAATTCCTTTACACCGCATTTATGATGAGCTTGTCGAACCATGAATGGAACTGGCCGAAATGCTTCACCCTTGGATAGGCTCGGGGTGAGCGGTGAATGTAAAGAAACGTTAGACACACAACACTAGAGGAAGGCGATATTCGGACGATCCACTGCGCTTCATTCGTCCGATTCCTGAACCGAGGGGCGGCGCGGATCATCACTATCGCGTTACGCGGCGCATGAGAAGAGAGCGAAAGGAAAAATAGTATGGCTACGAAAACGCTGGACCAACATATCGAGGTGACCCCTGGAATAGCTGGTGGGAAGCCTCGTATTGCAGGGCATCGCATTACGGTGCAAAACATTGTGATCTGGCATGAGCGGATCGGCAAAAGCGTTGATGAGATTGTTTCTGAGTACGACTTGACTCTGGCGGATGTCTACGCGGCACTGGCCTACTACTACGACCATCGATCCGAGATCGACCACGATATCGAAGAGAGCAAGGCCTTCGTCAAGGCTCTGAGGGAGAGTACCCCTTCGAAGCTGAAGCAGAAGCTGTATGGAACAGAAGATTAGGTTCTACGCCGATGAGCACGTTGCGAGGCGGGAGATGATCAGCGAGCAAGTATTAAATCAAGCCAGGGATCGTCTAGTCGCTCAATTTCAACCACACCGCGTGATTCTGTTTGGCTCGCAAGCGCGGGGAACGGCGGATGAGTGCAGTGATGTCGATCTTCTGGTGGTATGCCCGCTGACTGGCAGTCGCCGGTCACTGATGGTAGCGATGGATCGGGCGCTCGCCGGTTTGGGGTTTGCACGGGACGTCGTGGTCATTACCCCTGAGGAGTTCGAGCGCGACCGTGATATTCCTGGCACCGTCGCTCGCCCGGCCTCCCTGGAAGGGAAGGTGCTTTATGAGCGTCCTCGATGAAATGATTCGGCAAAAGGTGGTACAGTGGCTGGCCTACGGCGGTGGAGGGAAAATAGGGACAGGTACTATTATCGTGACAATTCGTGGTGTGTACGGTCATGATCGTGCCTGCTACGGATTAGCCGAACCGTTGCATCCGGCCACCCGTATCATGTGAGGCAACGAAGGAATGATCGCCAGGCGATCTTTCGGAACGACAGCGATTCGAATGCGCACGATGAGAGAGCGGCCACTGGAAGAGAAGGGTTTATCTGGGAGGTGCGCAGGAAACTGGCAGTGCTGAGATGGACTACGCGCTGACCCAGCATGCACGCGACGCACTGGAAAAGCGGCGTATTGCGCTGCAATGGGTCAAGCAGGTTCTAACTCGGCCGGAATGGATCGAGCCTGACCCGGTTGACCCGAATCTGGAACATCGCCTTGCACCGGTCGCCGAATTCGGTAACCGAGTGCTGCGGGTGGTCGTCAACGGTACTGCGAGCCCGCAGCGGGTAGTCACGGCATACTTCGATCGCAGGAGGACAAAATCATGAAACTGAAAGTTGATGAACAGGCCGACGCGCTGTATCTCAATTTGAGCGAGACGCCGGCGAGCCGTTCCGAAGAAGTTGCACCGGGCATCATCGTGGATTATGACGAACAGGATCGCGTAGTGGGCATCGAGATGCTCTACCTTTCGAAACGTGCGTCGACGACGGATGTCCGTCGGCTGTTGTTTGAATCGGTCCCTATCACGGGTTGAAACATGGAGAAGGCGAGGGTTATGCCGCAAACCACTATCGACCGTCCCATCATTAATTCACCCGACGAGGAGCCGCAGCGCCATTGGCGCTATGACCGCGAGACCTGAAATTCTAAATCGGCAAGCCGTCAGACCCTCCGCCACTCGTTTGCCACTCACCTATTGAAGCTTGCATAAGTAATGCAAGACGCACCACACACTCATCCGTTCGGCCTGAGCTTGTCGAAGGCTGATCCGCTAATGGTTCGACAGGCTCACCATGAACGGAACGAAGACATCCGCTGTCTACATTACTTATGCAAGTCTCAAAAATCAAAACGGTCCAGGAACTGCTGAGGCACCGGGATGTGGGTACCACCATAATCTCTACTACTCTGCTGAATCGAGGGGGTAGAGGGGTCCGTGGCCCGGCCGATGCACTCGGAATGCGCCCGGATCGCCTGCCCGCGCGCCACGCGCAGGCGGGTCTGCGACTCACACAAGATGAGGCTGACGGCCGCTGCAGTGTTCGCGATCGGCGCATTTCCGGCTTTAGTCTTTCTAACCGATGGGAACTACCGTATAATCCCTCCTAACGTGAACAGGTTGTAACAGAGCTAGACTGACCAGCCCACTCAATACCGTTCGGCTATAGCCCAAGGGAAAGTACGGCTTGAACGTGTTACATTGGCCAGCGGGAGGCCATCGCCATGACAAAGGTAGCCATCTTGCCTATCCCACCGGAGCACGACGGGCTTTCCTGCTGTGCCATTGCTGACACAAAGCACGCCGAACACGGGTGGCGCTCCGGGCCGGCCATCGGTGTGAGTATTGCCACGCGCCGGAAGCCGTCTTCAACCTACCGCTAGAGGTCGAACATATTGTGCCAGTCTCCCGGGGTGGCGACGATACTGCCGCGAATTGGGCGTTGGCCTGCCGCGCCTGCAATCTTTATAAGGCCACGCACATCAGCGGCAATGATCCCGAGAGCCATGTGGTTGTTCGTCTGTTCCACCCGATGGAGGACCATTTCCGTATCACTGCCGAGAGCGGAGAGATCGAAGGGCTCACCCCGATCGGCAGGACAACAGTGGTACGCTTGGGGATGAACAGCACGGCTAGGTCGCGGCCCGGCAGCAGTGGATGCGCCTCGGCCTTTTTCTCTAGCCAGACACAGCCGAACAAGGGTATGCAGCCGACGTCTTCCAGCCTCCGCTTGCGCCTTGGTCTGGCTTCCAGGTGCGGCTGACACCTAGCGTTAGGCAGCATCGCCAAGGCACCAGCGGTCAGCTGCTGGAGGTCGAGAAATGTACTCGCCATTCGAAAAGGATCTTGCTTCAGTTTCTGTCGACGATCTCGCCACCCTTCGGCACGTGAGCGAGGGATGGTTCGTTGAGTACAAAGAGCTGTTGCCGTCACCGAAGGACATCGCCAAGTCGGTGGGGGCTTTTGCAAACCACCAAGGCGGTTGGCTATTCATAGGCGTTCAAGAGTCTAAAGACGGGTTGCGGACTGCGGCGGCCTTTCCTGGCCTCGACGCTGATACGGTTAGCGGTTGTGTGGACCGTATCAGAGACGCGGTTCGCGCGCATACGGATCCGACTCCGCACTTCGAAATCCGGGTGGTCTACGGACCTTCAGCGGATGCTGCCGTGACCCATTCTAAAGCCATCGTCATAGTACGTGTTGGGAGTGGGGCAAATCCGCCGTACATCCATAGTTCCGGGCGGATCTACCGACGTGTGGCGGACAGCTCAGAGCCGAAACCAGAGACAGATCGCGCTGTGATCGATCTCCTTGTTGATCGAGGCCAGCAGTCCCGAAAGCGTCTCACGTCGTTTTTGACCGCAGAGCACGTGCTCTCCAAAACTGAAAGCAACAGTTCCTTCCTCCGCTTGTTTTTCATACAGGATCTGTTCGGTGATCGCGGCGATAGCGTAGATTTGTCGTTTACGGATTTTGCTGAGCTGGTACGCTCGCCCACTTCCAGTCCGATCAGTCTGAACTTCGACAACGTGTTTACGATGTCGGAGGGATTTGGGGCGAGACATATCGGCCAGAACGACCCGCAGTATCGGCTCTTGACGTGGGAGTTCTACGCGAATGGCGCTTCGATCTTTACGGTACCTGTGGCATTGGGCGACCCTCGGTGCAATTCGCGCTTCACTTTCGCCAAGGACTTCGTGCTTCAGTTGCAGAAGTTACCAGTGGAAAGGATCGTCGACACAAATCAGTTTATTGTAGTGTTGGCAGCGCTATACGGAATGCACCTCGCCGCAATCAACAAGGCAGGGATTGCGGGTCCTGTGTTTAGCAAGGTACGCCTGCTCAATGTGTGGCGGAAGATCCCCTTCTTTGACTCCGAGGCGTTCTTGCTGCATGTGCGAAACTGCGGTGTCCCAGTGTGTCAAGAGGATTCTGCGCTCGCGCCACCAGGGACAGCACCGGAGTCGTTCTTAGAGCTTAAGGTCCAGAAGGCGGAGAATGCGTCAGGTAACGATAGGTTGCACGGTTTGATTGTCAGTGTCGTATCGCTACTTGCTTCCGTCATGGAGGCGCTTGGGATTCCCACGGAAATCTTGTGTAAGTCTAGCAAGGAACTGTATGCAGCAGCCGAGCGCAGCCTTCCAATCGTATATCGTGGATGATTCGCGAGAAGAGCCGCCTAACACGCGTCGCACCGGACGGCCACCGGTAAACGCTAGCCCCCTTAGGCGTTGGTGAAGCCGAGTGCGAGGCGATCCCAAGGACCTACATCTGCGCGGCCCCGATGTCGGGAGCGCAACTGAAGACGAGACGATAGGAAACGCGAACCGATGTCGCTTGCTTTGAACAAACCCAAGCTCGATAACCTTGCTGACGAGATCTGGAAGTCTGCCGAGCGGCTGCGCGGTAAGTTTAAGGCCTACGAATACCAAAACGTCGTCCTGCCGATCATTGTTATCCGCCGTCTGGAGTGCGTGCTGATCAAGTGGCGCGAGGACAAGGCGGCCGAGGTACGCGGTAAGCGGCCAGGGCTCACCGAGAAGGAACTCGCGAAGCTGGTGAAGGGCCTCGAAACCAGTACGGCCCCGTTCTCCAACAAGACCGGCTGGACGTTGCGCAGGGTCTACGAGGAAGACCACGCGCTTCTCGAAGAGAACTTCCGCGCCTATATCAACGGGTTCTCGAAGAACGTCGACGACATCATCGAGCACTTCAACTATCGGGCCACCATCGGCCAGATGGTGAAGAATAATCGCCTCGCCCCGATCCTGAACCAGTACAAGGAGCTGGAACTCGGCCCGGACACGCTCTCGCCGCTGGAGATGGGCTACATCTACGAGGAGCTGCTCCGGCGCTTCTCGGAACAGAGCGGCGAGGAGGCCGGAGAACACTTCACCCCGCGCGAGGTGATTCGCCTGATGGTGGAGCTGCTCGATATCCCCATCCCTGACCGCCATCTCTCCATCTACGACCCGGCTTGCGGGACGGGCGGCATGTTGTCGGTGGCCAAGGAACATCTACTCGACCGCGCGACCACACCGGCGCAGAAGGCCAACGTCGAGAAGTATGTGACCGTCCACGGCCAGGAACTGTCGCCGACCAACTATGCCATCTGCCAGGCCGACTTGCTGATCAAGAACGACCAGCAGGCCAAGGTGCATCTCGGCAACTCGCTCATCCCGCACGACTCACACAGCAAGGAACCGGGCGACCAACTGCCCGAATCGAAGCTCCGCTTCGACTTCATGCTGTCCAATCCACCCTTCGGCGTGACTTGGGGCGGCAAGGACGGCTACGAGACCGAGGCGCGCAAGCTGAAAACGACTCGCTACCGGGCCGGAATGCCGCGCGTCAATGACGGCGCGCTGCTCTTTCTGCAAACCATGCTGGCGAAGATGAAGGAGCCGGAGAAGGGTGCGAGTCGCATCGCCATCATCTTCAACGGCTCGCCGCTTTCCAATGGCGACTGCGGCTCTGGCGAAAGCGAGATCCGCCGCTGGATTCTAGAAAACGACTGGCTCGACGCCATCGTCATGCTGCCCGACCAGCTCTTCTACAACACCGGCATCTTCACCTACATCTGGCTGCTGCGCAACGACAAGCCCGTCTCACACCAGGGCCGAGTGATGCTAATCGACGCCCGTCTGCAGTTCGAGAAAGAACCGAAGTCCTTCGGCAATAAGCGCAACCGCATCACCGACGCCCACCGCGCGTGGATCGAGGATCGCTACCGCGACGGCTGGAAGAACGGCTACGCCGACGACCAGGTGAAGATCTTCCGGCGCGAGGACTTCGCCTACCACAAGGTCAACGTCGTCTTCTGGCAGTTCGACGAGCATGACAAGCCCGCCACCGTCACCGAGCCCTACGAGAAGGCCTTCACCGCCGCGAACCTGAAGAAGGAGCAGGAGTTCTATGACAGCAACCTCACCTTCCGCGTGCGCCTGAAGGCGGGCAAGACCGAGAAGACGGAGACATTGATCCTCGGTCCCAAGGATAACGCCACCCAAAAGTTCAAGGCGCTCATGGAGGGCAAGCCAGAGATCGTCTCGGTGGAGTGGACCCATCGCCACTACGTGAAGGACGACGAATACATCCCGCACGGCGAGGAGATCGAGGTGTTCCTCAAGCGCGAGATCGCCAAACCCATCATCGGCTGGCAGGACAGTCCTCAGCTCGGCTACGAGATCCTTCCGAACAAGTACTTCTACCGCTACCAGCCGCCCACGCCCGCCAAGGATTTACTCGCCGAGTTCTGGAAGCTGGAGAAGGAGTCGGAGAGGATGCTGGAGGGGTTGGCGAACTCGCGATGACATCAAGCGAACTCAATCCGCTCGCGCCCTGGGAAGGGCAACTACCGACCGATTGGGACCGCTGTCGGCTTGACGCCGTAGCGGATGTGCTCTTCAGCAATGTGGACAAACACACGCTGGACGAGGAAACGCCAGTGAGGCTCTGCAACTACGTTGACGTGTACAAGAACGGACGGATCACTGACACGATCGATTTTATGGAGGCATCCGCAGAACCGAGGGAAATCAGCAAGTTCCAGATTGTGCGCGGGGACGTGTTAGTAACCAAGGATTCGGAGACACCGGATGACATCGCCATAGCGGCCATGGTCGCTCAAGAGTTACCGGGAGTCCTCTGTGGGTATCACCTGGCACTAATCAGGCCGCGCTCTCGCCGTGTCTCCGGAACATTTCTGTATTGGCTGCACGCATCGAAAGCATTCCGTGCTCAGTATGAAGCCAAAGCAGTTGGTGTAACTCGCTGGGGCTTATCTCAGCACGCCTTTCGAGAGTTGTTGATCCCGCTCCCTCCGCTGCCGGAGCAAGAGAGGATCGCGGCGTATCTGGATGCGAGTTGCGCGGCGATTGACGCGGCGGTGTCCGCCAAACGCCGCCAGCTCGAAACGCTGGATGCGATTCTTCAAGCGTCACTTCATCGGGCCTTCGCGAACGAGGGGTGGCCGAGAGAACGGGTCAAAGACTTGGCATCGAAGATCGGGAGTGGCGTGACCCCCGAAGGGGGAGCGACGGGCTACCTGAGCGAAGGCATTCCGCTCTTGCGCAGCCAGAACATTCACTTCGACGGCATGCGTCTCGATGATGTTGCCTTCATCTCGGAGGAGACACATGCCGAAATGTCGAACAGTCAGCTCAAACCACGTGATGTGCTGCTCAACATCACAGGTGCCTCGATTGGGCGGTGCACGTTTGTGCCAGAGAACTTTGGGGAAGGAAACGTCAACCAGCATGTTTGCATCATTCGTGGCAACCACAAGATCGATCATCGCTTTCTTGCTGCATTCCTTTCCTCGCCGATGGGCCAGGGGCAAGTTCTCTCCTCATTTACAGGCGCATCTCGGCAGGGGCTTAGCCATAAGGAGCTCGGGCTCATTAACATTCCGCTGCCCTCGATCGGAGTCCAACGCAGTGTGGTTGCGGAGATCGAGCGACAGAGATCTCAGCAGAAGCAGGTTCGCGATCACATTGGGTCGCAGATTGATGTCCTCGTCGCCTACCGCAAGTCACTGATCCACGAGTGCGTCACCGGCCAGCGACGGAGCACAGAGACAGCTACATCAGATATGATGTTGCCGTAATATGGAGTTTACGGTAGAATACTATGAAACTGCGGCGGGGAGGTGCCCCATGCGCGAGTTTCTCGATGAGCTGGAGGCGAGCGATCCGGACGACTTCGCGGCGGTCTTTGCTGGTTTGGCAAAGCTACGAAGCCGACAGGCTCACCGCGAGCCGCTGACCAAGGCACTGGGCGACGGGTTGTTTGAACTGCGCCACGTGGGTAAGCTCAACACCCGCGTGTTGTGGTTTTTCGTAAAGCATCGCCGGATCGTCGCGGTGCATGGCATCCGCAACAAAGGCCGGACTATCCCGGCTCGTGATATTCATACTGCCAGGGAGCGCATGCGCGACTGGCAGGAGAGAATGAAATTATGAAGAAAACCAATTTTGACCTTCATCTCGAACAGCAACTCCGAGACCCGAATTTTGCGGAGCGGTTCAAGCGAGCGGGTGAGGCGTGGGACGTGGCGTTGCAGATTGCGGCGCTGCGCGAAAAGGCCGGTCTCTCTCAAAAGGATCTCGCGCGCAAACTCAAAACCTCTCAGCAGCAAATCAGCCGCATCGAATCGCCGAGCTACGAGGGTCATTCCTTGAGCATGCTTCGCCGTGTGGCACGGGCATTGAAGGCCAGGGTTCGCGTGGTGATTGAACCGGAAGATGCGCCCGCGGCCGATCATGTCGCTGAGGCTCCCGCGCACTATCGCACCGAACGGACTCGGACCTCCGCATCATGCCGCGAAAGAAAGCCCCGGAGCTGACCTTTCAGCAGCACATCGCGGCCTTCTTGGTCCGCGTACACGGCTATGGCGTGCTCGAACAGACCGACATCACCGACGCCGAGCAGTGCATAGCCGAGGACCAGCTCTGGGCCTTTCTTCACGCCACCCAGGCCGACCAGCTCAAGAAGCTCAAAGATGACTATGGCACTGACGCCCGCGAGGAGGTATTTCGCGCGCTTCGCAAGGAGCTGGAGCATACGCCGCTCTGGATGATCTTACGCCACCGTCTGAAGGTGCGTGGGCTGGAGTTCCACCTCTACTACCCCAAGCCCCGATCCACCGAGAGCGCCGCCGCCAAGAAGCACGGCGAGAACCGGATCACCTTCCGCCCGCACTTCTACTTCGGCGAGACCAACCAGGAGATCGGCTTCGTCTTCTTCCTCAATGGCCTGCCCATCGTAGCGCTGGAGGTCAAGCACGAGAAGAACCAGAACGTGCATGACGCCGTGGCGCAGTTCGCCGGCCGTGACCACGCCCGCAAGATCTTCCAGCACCCGTTCCTCTACCTTGCCGCCGATACCAGCGACGTGATGGCGGCGACCGACCCGCGACGGGTCGAGAACTTCCGCTGGCACAACACCGGCCTGACCAACACGCCGCAGACAGCGGGCGAGTATCCCGTCGAATTCTTGTACCGCGAGGTCCTGTCGAAAGATCACCTGCTGGAGGCGCTGTCGTTCTTTCTTGTCCGCGTGCCCCAGCGCGATGCCGAGGAGGACAAGCCTGCGCAGCCCGCCTTCACGATCATGCCGCGCTACCACCAGAGTCGCATGGTACGGAAAGTGGCCGACGATGCCGTAGCGCATTTCGCTACGACGGGTGATATCGGGAGGAAGTACCTCATCGATCACTCGGCGGGAAGCGGCAAGACGCTTTCGATCTGCTGGCTGGCGGACCGGCTCCACAGCTTGTTCAAGCCCGGCACCAGCGACAAGCTCGTAGACGTCGTCTTCATCCTCACTGACCGCAAGTCGCTCGACACCAACATCCGCGAGGACATCGAGAAGTTCACGCATCTGAAGGATGTGGTGGGTCTCGCGCGCAAGGCTGACGATCTCCCGCGCTTCCTGATGGAGCGCAAGCCGATCATCGTCACCACCCAGCAGAAGTTCGCCTGGGTGCTGGAAGTGATCGAGAAGAACCCCGATCTGAAGACCCTGCGCGTGGCCTTCCTCATCGATGAGGCGCACCGGTCACAGGAGGGCCGGATGGGGGTGGCCATCCGCGTGCCCTTCCGCAAGCCCGAGGACCCTGACGGCGAGGACGCGGCGGACGACGAGAAGGACGAGGAAGAGTGGATCGCCCAGATCATCCGCGAGCACGACCGCAACCAGCTCTTCGTCGCCTTTACGGCCACGCCTGCGCCGGCCACCGTCACCCTTTTCGGGGCGCCGTTCGACAGCTACACTGAGGCCGAGGCGATCGCCGAGGGCTACATCGTCGACGTTGTGGCGAGCATCATTTCCTATAAGACGCTCTACAACCTGCACTGCCCGATCGTCCCCAAGCCGGACGAGGAGAAGTTGTACCCGAAGGGCGTCGTATCAAAAGCGTTGCAGAATGTCGCCTATCAGGACGACGGACTGATCCAGTACAAGGCGGAGGTGATGCTGCGCATCTTCGAGAAGGATGTAATGCCGCTCATCGGCGGCCGTGCCAAGGCGATGATTGTTACTACCTCTCGGGTGGCCGGTCTGCGCTACTTCAAGATCATCAAGGAAAAGCTCAAAGAACGCGGCGCGGAGTACAAGGCACTCTATGCTTTCTCGGACTTCGTCCATCCTGAGACCAACGAAGCTATCAGCGAGCACGCCATCAATGACCTGAAGGACGGGGAGTTGATCGAGGATCGCTTCGAGGGCGACGACCATCGGTTGATGATCGTGGCCAACAAGTTCCAGACCGGTTTCGATCAGCCCCTGCTTGCCGGGATGTTCCTCGACAAGCCGGTGGTCGATCGCCACGCGGTGCAGACCGTGTCGCGCCTGAACCGAAGCCACGAAAGCAAGAAGGATGTCGTGGTTGTTGACTTTACCAACAATGCGTCGGCCATCCTCAAGGCATTCAGCAAGTACCGTAAAGGCACGCCCTTCGAGTCTGACGAGCCCGACCCAGAGCTTTGCATCAGGCTTCTCGTCAAAATCCTCGCAGCGGGGGTCTTCACTCAGACCGACGCTCACGATTTCATGGAGCTGGCGGTTACGGGTACGGACGCGCGGATACAGTTTGCTATCAACGGCCTGCGGGTGCGCTTCCATGCAAAGCTCACCTCACCGGATGATCGCAAGAACTTTGTCTACCTGCTCGCACGGTTGGTGAAGAGCTTTCACTTCCTGACCTGCTTCTTCACCTACGCCGACGAGGTCAAGGAGTTCGTCACGTTCGTGGAATACGTGGGTCCGCAGCTCATCAAACAAGGCAGCGTCTCCGAACTGATGAAGCAGATCCGTCAGACCGAGGTCGTAAAAGCGGCTGTCCAGTATCAGGGCGAGGTGCGGAGCGCGGGCGGTGAAGTGAAACTCAGGCTTGGCGGGGGCAAGAAGGGTGTGGGGCCGTCGCCGAAGAAGGTCTCGGTTCAAGACATGATCGACAAGATTCGCGCCACGTACGACATCAGCGACGAGGAGGCCCTCTATATCAAACAGGTCACGGAGGAAAAGGTCGCAGACCCTGGCATCCGCAGTACTGTTCAGGCCCACCGCGCGGATGTCATGTATCTGGAAGGCGCGTACCGTGGCCAGGTGAACGGCGAGATACAGGTCACCTACAACAATCTCGCCCGCTTCGACGAGCTGGCGGACCCCAAGTACACCGACACCGGGGGGATCTTCGACAGCATGGCCATGACGGTAATCGAGACCCATCTGACGGCCGCGGCGTGACGCCATGAGTGAGCGCATCAGGGACATCCCGGAGCAGGATCGCCCGCGTGAAAAGCTGCTTCGCAAAGGAGCCGCGGCCTTGAGCGATCAAGAACTGCTTGCGGTGCTGCTTGGCAAAGGCACGCCGGGGATGGACGTGATGGCGCTCGCGGGTAAGCTGGCGAGAGTGGTCGACGAGAAGGGACTGCGCGTTCAGGCCGAGGATCTCACCCAGTATGCGGGTGTGGGGAACGCGAAAGCCGCGCTGATCCTCGCGGCTCTCGAGTTCGCGCGGCGCCGCATCAAGCCGGAAGGCGCGAAGATCGAGACGTCGGCTGACCTGCTACCCCATGTGCGCCACTATGCCGACCGGAAACAGGAGCATTTCTTATGCGCCAGCATCAACGGCGCGAATGAGATCTTGAACATCCGGGTCGTATCCATTGGCCTGATCGACCGGAGCCCGGTTCACCCGCGCGAGGTGTTCGCGGACGCGTTGACAGACCGAGCCTCGGCCATCATCGTCGCGCACAATCATCCAGCCGGCAGCCTTGAGCCGTCGGCATCCGACGTTGACGTGACGATGCAACTCAAGGCAGCGGGAGGTGTGATGGGCATCGCTCTGCTGGATCACATCATTTTTAACCGGAGCGGTTACTTCAGCTTTCTGGAAGCGGGGCGGCTGTAACCGATGGCTTCGGCGAGTCGAGAAACTTGCGCATTGGTGAAAACGGTTCTGCGCCAGCCGAGTGGCCAGACGCCTCGCCAACTGCTGATAATCCCCAATAGTTAACCTGCTGCGCGGGACTCGGGGCTTCAGATGCATTGCGGAACCTGGAGACACGAGGTGGAACCATGAAATCTCTGCTGCCGTGGCTGGCCTTCATTGCGGCGGCCCTCCTCGAGGTTACTGGCGACGCGGTCGTCCGCAAGGGTTTGCGTGGGCGTGGGTTGGCAGTCGTCTTTTTGGGTTGCGCGCTGCTCGGGTGCTATGGACTTGTCGTGAACTCGGTTATGTGGGACTTCTCCAAGATGCTCGGGGTCTACATCGCCTTCTTTGCCCTGGTCAGCATTTTGTGTGGCCGCCTTGTTTTCCGAGAGAGCGTGCCTGCCTCGACCTGGGTGGGCTTGGCCCTCATCATGGCGGGCGGTCTGTTCATTCAATTTGGTCACGACTAACGCACCTCACCTGGAGCACGGCTCACCAGATGCGTTACAAGGTAGTAGTTGAAAAGGCTGAAAATAATTACTCGGTTTACGTGCCCGATCTTCCTGGGTGCGTAGCCACGGCCACCACAGTTGGAGAGACCGTAAATAGGGACAGCGACCATTTAAGTTTGATACACAGAGGATGTGTCTAACCAATCGTTCCCGCGGATGACGTAAATGCCGCCGCTGAACTCATCGTTCGGCGAAGGGGGTCACCATGAATCTGGGCATGAAACCGCTGCTCTCCATCTTTGTTCTTGCCGCGATGAGCGGATTAGCTTCTGCGCAAACGAGTTTTGACGCCTCAACGCGTATTCTCAAGGTTCCAACCATTGACTTCGACGGCACTGTCTACCAGAACCTCCAAGCCAGCCTCGATGCTGATGGTCGCCTGGAGATACGTTCGTTTGCGGCCCCTTCTATTCCACAAGACGCATGCATCGAACGGCAGACCCTTCAGACCTATGCAAACTCTCCACCCCGAGGTTATCTGGCTGTGCTTGCATGGGCGAATGCGATGACGGTCTCCGCAAGTCATCAGCCAGGGACAACCGCAAGCGTAGAGATCGACTACATCCGCATTCTCGAAGAAGACGTTTCCACGGGGCAGCTTACGGCAGTCGCGGGAGCCAGTGAGGAGTACTCGCAATCTCGCGCGCCGCTCAGCTCTGGTGAGGGCGCGCTTTGGGTAAGAGTGCCGCGTTGTGCGTCTGGGTCTAGCTCCAGAACCATCTCAAGCTCGCGCGTAAGTGGTGGCGTCCTGGGCATTGATCTAGCTTCAACACCTGGCGACTACGCGCACTGGTGGACACCAAGGGGAGACATCGCCCCGTTTACGTCTGGGAAGCGGTACTTGGTCGAGTCCAGATTTAGGGTTAACGGGGGAGCCGCGCTCCAGTTCGGACTGGACTACTGGCGCACCAAGACCATTGACTATAACGGATACGACGTGACGTGCGTCACATCAAACAACTGCGAGGCGTGGGTGTCTGCGTGGTTCGGCGATACGCAAGGTGCCTTCATCGTCCGTCAGTTTCCCGTGTGGTAGCGCCTTGCCGCTGCGCGCCGCTCAACTCTGCGGTTGGGCCGCCCAAACGAGAGCGTCGCATGTCGAAGCAAGAGAAGCTGCTCCGAATCGCATTTCTCGCCGACGCGGTCACAGATGCGCTAGCTATCGTTCCGATACTCGTGCCGTCACTCGCCAGGCTCCTTCCTCAGTGTCAATATAAGTGAGAGTGCGCCGTGAAAGGTAAATCAACGCAGCCGGTGCAAGTCCGGCCCAAGGAAGTGTCGGTACGCCTTGGTAGCTACCCGGGAGATGGCGAGGGTGACCAAGCCGTCGAAGCTCCGGGGACAGAGACCCGCCTCGGGCAGGTTAGCAAGTGCGCGGGCCGCAACGCGAGTGAAGCCTGCCCGGTTATCTCCACGTTAGACGGACATAGGAATCGGATTCTCACGAATTCCCGTTGCCGAATCTTGTCAGTACGGATAGCATGAGATGATGAGCGAGACGTTCAGACGTGTTCTTCGGCGTCCGACAGGCCACGGTCGTCGAAGATTGCCCGGAATATCCGAAGGGGCCTTATGTCCGTGTACTGTAGATGATTTTAGAAGGAAAAGATTATGAGGATAAGGTGGCACAAGAAATTCGTTCATGAGGGACAATACGTTGCCGAGGTGGACGTTGAACTGATCGAAACGGACGAAGGGCTGTCACCGTACTTGTCGGTTGAAGATGCCGAAAAGCTGGACGCCGTGCGAGGAGCCTTAAGACGAGGAGATGTCAGGGTGGTCAGTCGTCTCGCCCGCGTTTTCCTGCTCACCCCTGTTGCAGTCTAAGGAAGCCGTAGAACTACCCGTTGCACCTGGCGGCTGGCGCACGTAGTCATCGACAAGGTGACCCCCTTTGAATCAGCCACCGCTGAACTCATCGTTATGCCTCTTTTTTACAACTCTCAAAGGAGCCTTTTATGAAACTCATGTCGTTAAGTTCGATTTTTGTTGCTGCAACCCTCGTAGGCTGTGCCTCAAACCTAGTCGCACAGGCCAGTGCGCAAGGTGTACGCACGGAAAGCTGCAAGGCAACATCCGAAGCGGAGATTGCGTCACTGTTTGATCGATGGAATCGTTCGTTGCAAACAGGTGATCCGCATAAGGTAGTCGCCAACTACGCGGAGCGGTCAATCCTCTTGCCCACCGTTTCAAACAAGCCACGTCTCACGCCAGCCGAGAAGGAGGATTACTTCCATCACTTTCTGGAGGATCGCCCCTCCGGCAAGATTGATTTGCGATTTGTTGAGATCGATTGCAACACTGCGGTTGATGCTGGTCTTTATACATTTACGTTTGCCAAGACAGGGGCAACGGTCAGCGGACGCTATAGCTACACCTATCGCTGGAATGGTTCTGAGTGGCTCATTACAAGCCACCATTCCTCAGCAATGCCTGAGAAGAAGTAAGCACCGAGAAGCATAACCCATCACATTCCACCGGACCGGTGCGGAAAGCCGCGTAGGCCGGTGCATTCAAACGTGTGTGCCGGGCATGGCACAGAGCGAGCGGGGTGCAAGTCGCCACGCCAGGTATTCGCGAAGCCGAAGGCTAGGAAAAGGGCAAGAGCCTGCCCCGGACTCGATCCGGGGGCGTCATTGGGAGAGCGTGACATGTTGTGCGTCAAGCGTTTTGGGATAACCATTACCCCTTAAACGCGGACGAATCAGCACCTCTCCCGTCGGACACGATCAACCCCCTTACAAGCCGATAACTCATGGATTTCCTAGAGAAAATTCCGCCACTCCTCGGTCTCAATTCTAATCCTTTGGACGGCGTATAACAGTCATTATGCGCGGCGTCCAGACCATCGGCCCCTCTCGAGACCTCAAACCTGTCTCCATTATACTTGACAATCATCTGCACGCAGCATACGATGCAAGCATCTCCTGGAGGTGAGAGCAATGCGTGCAACATTAAACATCCCAGACAGCCTGCTTGTGGAAGTGCAAAAGATGACCGGGAAACAGTCCAAGACGAAGGCCATCGTCATGGCGATGGAGGAGTTTGTGAAACGAAAGAAGCGGGAGCGACTCCTCGCCCTCAAAGGTCAAATCGTTCTTGACGATGTCACCCCAGAGCTCGAGGAGGTGGAGCTACAGGAGGCTCACGCGCATGAGCGCCGATGGCGTGATCATTGATACCTCTCTGTGGATCGAGTATTTCAAGGGCTCGGCCCCCAACGCCTCCTTTGTCGAACGGCTGGTGCTGGAAGAGCGAGCGGTCACAACGGGCGCCGTCCTGGCTGAACTCCTCCAGGGGGTCAGGAGTGAACGGGAGGGACAGACGATCGCTGAGGTGTTCGGTGGACTGCCCACGCTTGAGATCACTACAGAGATCTGGAAGGCCGCCGGACAACTCGCCTGCGCCCTCAGACGCCAGGGAGTCACTGTGCCCCTGACAGATGTCGCGCTCGGCGCCTTGGCGCTGGGGCACCATCTCCTGGTCTTCTCCCTCGATAAACACTTCGAACAGATTCCTGGAGTCCGACTGTATCACACACCACCATCCGCCAAGAGGGAAAGGCGGTAGGGGAAAACTCGTTCAATGCCGCGTAGAGATGAGCGCATCCCGAATCTGCTCGTTCAGTGTCCGTGGTGGGAGAGTGTTCTTCTGACCGGAGCCGCCCAGGGCCGCTCCGAAGACCGCCTGCCCGCCATGCGGGGCGGAGATGGTTCTGCGGGTCGCCCAGCACGGTGCCCACGTCGGCGAGATGAAAAAGACCACTTTCGATCATTCCCTTGAAGAACAACTGAAAGACCCGGCGTTTGCCGGTCGTTTTGAGCGCACTGGCGAGGCTTGAGATGTGGGGCAACGAGGGAATGATCGCCATGCGGTCTTTCGGAGCGACAGCGATTTGAATGCGCACGATGACAGAGCGACCACCGCATGGATAGGCGCGGCTTGCGCGTCGATTACCGCGTGCACCAGCATCACCGACCTGGCCGGCCTCGCGCGGATGTCGCGTCTGGTGCGCATGCGGGCCGCGGTTGGAGCGCCTTCGCGAGAATCGAGAGGGTCTCTTCCGAGTATCATCGGGTGGCGATGAACGATATTCGCGCAGCGACTTCAGCCTCTGTCATGCCGATTAAGGGCATCAATAGCCCCGGTCAGGTCCTGTTTGCCAGCCTGATCGGCACCACCATCGAATTCTTTGACTTCTACATCTACGCCACGGCCGCGGTGCTTGTGTTTCCACGGCTGTTCTTTCCGAAGTCCGATCCGGCGTCCGCCATGCTCGCCTCACTGGCGACCTTCGGCATCGCCTTTCTTGCGCGGCCGGTTGGCTCCGCGCTCTTCGGCCACTTCGGCGATCGCGTTGGTCGCAAGACGACGCTGGTCGCCGCGCTGCTGACGATGGGCGTGTCGACGGTGGCCATCGGGGCGCTGCCGACGTACGCGACGATCGGCGTCGCGGCGCCGCTGCTGCTGGCGATTTGCCGCTTCGGCCAGGGCCTGGGGCTAGGCGGAGAGTGGGGCGGTGCCGTGCTGCTGGCGGTCGAGAACGCGCCGCCCGGAAAGCGCGCATGGTACGGCATGTTCCCGCAGTTCGGCGCGCCGGTCGGGTTTCTGTTCTCCGGCGGCATCTTTCTCGCGCTCTCCGAGTGGTTCACCGACGATCAGTTCTTCGCGTACGGCTGGCGCATTCCGTTTCTTTCCAGCGCCGCGCTGGTGCTCGTCGGCCTCTACGTGCGGCTGACGATTACCGAGACGCCGGTCTTCCGCGACGCGTTGAAGGGCCGCGAGCCGGTGAAGGTGCCGATGCTGGCGGTGCTCCGCGATCACAGCAAGGTGCTCGTCGTGGGTGTCGTCGTGTCGCTCACGGCCTTCGTGCTGTTCTACCTGATGACCGTCTTCGCGCTCTCATGGGGGACCAGCGCGCTTGGCTTCACCCGCGAGAAGTTCCTGATCATCCAACTGTTCGGCATCCTGTTCTTCGCGCTGACGATCCCGCTCGCCGCCGTCATGGCCGAGCGGGGGCGTCGCCGCATGCTGATGTGGGTGAACGGCGGCATCTTCGCATTCGGTGTGGTGCTCGCGCCGATGTTCGCCGCCGGCACGGCGGGCGCGGTGATGACGATGGTCGTGGGGCTGTGTCTGATGGGCCTGGTCTACGGACCACTGGGTACGGTGCTCTCCGAGCTGTTTCCGACCGCCGTGCGGTACTCCGGCAGTTCGCTGACATTCAACATGGCCGGCATCTTCGGCGCCTCGCTGGCGCCATACGCCGCGACATACCTCGCCACGACGTATGGGCTGCAATACGTCGGCTACTATCTGTCCGCGTCGGCGGTCTTGACGTTCATCGGGCTGATCGTGTCGCGCGAAACAAAAGACGACGTGCTCTGACATGCGGATCGCGATCGTCGGCGAGTCGGGCATCGGGAATTCAGAGTGGAGAGTTTCTACAACCTCATAAGAGCCTGTCCTGCAAACCCCTGCTTGTGGTTCGACAGGCTCACCACGAACGGAATAAGTCAATGTTTTCAATACCAATACCGTTCGCCCTGAGCATGTCGAAGGGTGAACGAGGGTTTGCAGGACAGGCTCATAAGGCGCACACATTACAGGAGGAAGGGACACATCATGTCAAAGGCTGGATTCCGTGTTAAGCACCTGTCTGCGCCTGCCTGTCGCGTGTGCGACGCAGACAGGTGCGGAGACGCACAGGCAGGCGGAATGACGGACCAGAACAGAGGGCGATACCCCGCAGCTAGCTTCGCGATATTTCAGAGCTATATTCAAAAGGTGTGCAAATAGGAGAAAGGCGGTGTACCCTCTCGGGTGACATTTGAACCCACCGGGCAGACACCCGGTCAACGAGAGGAGAGCACCGCCATGACGAAGCAGACCACAGAACCGACCACCGAG
>JAGWQH010000111.1 GCA_028870115.1 Candidatus Methylomirabilota bacterium | reverse complement strand
GCCCCCGCGCTGGGAATCTCCCCGTACGCGATGCCCGCCGTGATGGTGTTCTTACTCCCCTCATTCCTGCTGTATGGACCCGTCGTCGGAGGTTTTGACAGAGACAGTATTATCTATCCCTTGCGGAATGGCTATAGAGACTCGCGCGATGTTCAGCAGGCGTTAGAAGCATTGGGGCAAATCGATGAATTGCTTTCCTTTCATCGTTATGCCAAGGCGTCCGGGGGTTCAACCGTGCTACCGACGCTCATCGATTCAGAGCGGCACACTATGGTCTTGAAAACGGTCAGAAACCCTATTCTGGGAAAGGGGAATACGGATTACGTACCCAACGATATCGACCTGAACGGGACTCGAATCACGTTTGTTACCGGCCCAAACGGAGGCGGGAAAACCGCTTTCTGTAAAACTATCGCCCAGGTGCAACTGCTGGCACAGATCGGTTGCTATGTGCCTGCCGAGCGGGCGGAGGTCTCAGTGGCCGATCGAATCTTCTATCAGGTCCCGGAAGCCAACTCGCTGGCCGACCGGGAGGGGAGATTCGGAACGGAGTTACAGCGCACGAAGGCTATCTTTTTCGCGTCGTCGCCCAGAAGCCTGGTCATTCTGGATGAACTGGCGGAAGGAACTACCCATCAAGAGAAACTGGAAATCTCTCACACCATCCTCGGTGGATTTTACCAAGTCGGCAACAATACGATCCTGGTAACTCACAATTACGAACTGGCAGAGCAGTTTCAAAAAAGAGGTATCGGCCTGTATCGCCAGGCAGAGTTTGTCTATGGTTCCCCTACCTATCGACTGGTCGATGGGATCTCACGGATCAGCCATGCTCACAAGGTGGCTCAACGAATCGGCTTTGCGAAAGAAGATATCGAAAAGCATCTGGTCGAGCGAGGTTATGCAGGTGACGACAGTAGCTCGTCAGAAGCGGGCGCTTCGAGTTCGACATGATTGATCTCGAAATCTACGCCTCCGCTCGAGATCCTAACCCGCATTATTCATGAAGGCGGCCCAATCTTATTTGCAGTCTTCGCTGCGGAGCGACAATACAGCCTTCGCATAGCATGACCCTGAAGACCGGGATCG
>JAGWQH010000110.1 GCA_028870115.1 Candidatus Methylomirabilota bacterium | reverse complement strand
CAGGAGGATACCGAGGAAGAGAATCATTTCGATCAACCCGAATAGCTTCAGACTATTCAGGATCACCGCCCAGGGATATAGGAAGACGATCTCGATGTCGAAGATAATGAACAACATCGCGACCAGGTAAAACTTGACCGAAAACCGCTCCCGGGCGGAGCCTACCGGGTCAATCCCGCACTCGTACGGAGTGAGCTTCGCGTGAGTGGGCCGCCGAGGCCCGAGCACGTGCGATACAAAGAGGATGGCGAGGGCAAAACCGGCCGCCAACAGGATCAGGATAAAGATCGGTAGATACGAGAGAAGCACCGCGTCCTTCTCCTGGGCGATCGGCTATCGCCCCCCAAGCCTCACTCTCTGCTATGCACCAGGAACCACGTACTTGATGAAGGGATTCGCGAAGAAGATAATGAGAACAACAAGGAGGACATAGATGGCCAGCGATTCGATCAGCGCGAGACCGATAATCATCGCGACCTGGATCTTCGGAGCCGCCGCCGGCTGCCGACCAATTGCGTCCAGCGCGCTCACGATAGCCCGGCCCTGACCGATCGCCGCCGCGGCCGAGGCAATAGCCATGGCGAATCCCCCCGTGAGGACCGACACGACAAAGAAGGTCGAAGAAGACTCAGGCGCGGCCCCTTCAGCGGCAAACGCGACCTGGGACCCAAGGGCAACCATAACCGTCACCAACAGCAGAACAAGCGCTCCTTGTGTACGATTCATCGGCACAACTCCTTTCAGAACGAGATGGGGTTAGTGGTGCTCCTCGTGCTCGACTTGGACCGCTCCAGCGATATACACCATGGACAGCATCACAAAGACGAAGCTCTGGACGATGCTGGTAAAGAGACTCAGGGGCATCATGATGCCCAGATAGATGACATACGGAATACCTAGCCAGATCAAAGACAGCAGGATGGCAACGACGCTCTCCTCCCCAAAGATGTTGCCGAATAGCCGGATCGACAGGGAGATCGGCCGGGCGAGGTGGCCGATGAACTCGATGGGGAACAT
>JAGWQH010000109.1 GCA_028870115.1 Candidatus Methylomirabilota bacterium | reverse complement strand
TCCACCGCAAGAGGCTTTTCTGCACTACACGCGGTTTTCAGCATCCGGCGCTTCCGGATCACGGAGTGACGCGGTCCGGCTGATCGACGAGCGGTCTTTTTGGTGCAGATCGAGCCACTACTGCGGAAGATGGGCTAGTTGGGCGACATGGTGAACTACCCTCCGATTTAAGAACCACAAAAGCACGAAGCCGGCAAGGAGCTTGTAATGCAATTTGCTTCAATCCGAAAACCTCGGAACGATTCTGTGCGGTCAGCGCTTCCACTCGTCATGCGCGGTTTTGATGGCGCTGGAGAAGGCGACCACGTCAGACGGAAACACCTCGATGAATAGCCCGTTCGCGCTCGGCCCCGTCCCCCCTTGGGGATACATGCCCCGGCGAAGCATCTGGAGGAAGGACTGCTCATCGCACGGGATCGCGTTCTGCATCCGCTCCAGGAATCCCTTGCCTCGTCCACCGCAGGCTGCGCCCTTGCCGTACTTGCCGAACCAGATATTGGTCTGCCAGGCGACCGGTACATTGTTCGCACGCGCCAGACCGACGGTTCGCTGGTCCGCAGGCTCGTCAGCGATCAGGAAGCAGTCCTGCACCACCAGGTGCCCGAGGAGGCCCTGCGCCGCCGTGCGTACCAGGTCGTCGAGGAGCCTGTCGTTGATACCGACCGCCTTGGCCCGGGGCATCGGCCGCCCGTCTTCGCCGATGGGCGGGAAGGCGAACAGGACGATGATGGGGAGTGTGACCATCGTGTCCGGGAAGGATCGTTGATACGAAGCCGCGATCCCTTTCATGGCTTGAACGACGAGCGACGGCCGATAGCCGGCCTCTTGCCAAATGCGCGGGTGGTCTGTGACGCATGGGCTCCTGGATTCCGCGGGGGTTGCACCGGGCAGCCCGAGCTCCTCGGTGAGGGTTTGGATGCCCGTGAGCTTGATGACGGCCACGTCGCGGTCATAGCCCGTCTCGCGCAGGTGAGCGGCCAGCTGCGCCAACATGCCGGCGAATGCCGCCTGGTAGCCGGAATCCCAAGGTGGAGGCATCGAAACCTTCTGGCAGGGTTCGTTGCCGCCGTGGTAGTTCACGGCAAAATCGAGGCGCCGGAGACCCAGGCCGAGCGGAGGCTTCTCGAACAGCCACTCCGGATTGCCTTTGCCGGCCGCGACTGAGAGCTCTACCGCCAGATGGTGCGACCGCGCGACCGCGAGCTGGCGATCCATGGCGGCGAAGTCGTAGGTCTTGAACGCCGGCGAGATTTCCGCCCAGGTGAAGTGCACGCCAATGCCATCGACCCCTGGAACCGCGATGGCTTTGTCGAAGTCGCCGTTCTTGATCATCCAGTTAGTGGGCCACACAAAGATTCCGCGAGCGGCTGCAGTCTTGGCACTGGCGCTTAAGCTGCCGCGGCAAGCGGCTGAAAGCTCTGAAAAGTGTTGCTTGAGGCACGCAATGATTCGCCCTTCGCCAGGTTGGACGTCTTTGCACCAGGCTTGCGCGTCGGCCTGGCACGGCCAAGGCTCCGGACTCGCGGCCCAGACTTGCGCGACGCTGAGAACGCTTGCGATCACTACAACCGACTTCAAGTGTTGCATTGCTTTCATCGCAGCTCCATTGACCAGCCGGTAGTGTCTTTGCGGAATGTTGTGAGAGTTTAGCGGCATTACCGGGCAGCCTCCAGTGAAATACCATCAGTGCTGGTGTTGTGTGACTGTCGTTCGGCTCAAAGCGTATGGCTGGAAAAGTGACCGAGCGACTTGCACAAGTGCTAGTCCGACTTCCCTTAACTCCGGCAACTTTGCGATTTCCTCTTCAATCATGTAATCCCCCTATCGACGTGGCAGATGGTGCCCAACGCTGCTATTCACCTGCGGCGGTCCGAGCGACGGTAGGGAGCGAGGCCGCCGTCAGGTGAAACGGCTGGTTCGGCGGCTCGCGGATAGAGCAGGAGCCCCTTGGACCGTCTATGGCGCGCACGGTGCTCTCGCGAACACCTGAAAGCTGACGCGCCACTCGTTTCCCTCTCGCCTGATCAGGCCGATCCTGTTACGTTGCGGCTTCTCAGGCGCTCCATCTCTTCCGGTGACGGTGAATGTCGACGTACCCGTTGACCACGCGACACCGTCGCTTAGGGTGCGAACCTCTTCCCGGAATAGTCCCTGAGTCCGGCTTTGAGAGATGTCTCCAAGCGCTTTAAGCGGTCAATTGCGCGACAGCCTCAATTTGACCACCCTGAAAGCGGAGGCGTCCCAGCTCGACTTCCCTGCCTCCGTGCTCCTGAAATAGAGCCTGGGTTCCTCGCCGGCGATCTTCGGATCGCCGGTTTCACCGAGCAGTGTAACGTACGAAATCGCGCGTGTTCCATCCGTAATCGGTGGCCCAATCGGATCAGACCAATGGATCAAGTCTTTAGTGATCCGAATCGAGAGCCCAGACACGGGTTGCTTCACAAACACGGGCATAATGTAGACATCGAAAGCGCCATCGTAGATCACCCTGTCTGACCCGTTGGCGTTGTAGAGAGGTGTGAACGTTCCGCCGCCGACCGAGAGGTCAGGCGAGTCCCCGGTGGCGGGCTGGCTCCATGGATCCGGGGAACTCGTGTAGTACTTGCGGAAGAGTCTCGCAACCGCGTGCGGGTTTCCCGAGAACACGGCCGAGACCACGTCTTCGTAGTGCGCTCGGGCAACGCCGGGGCACTGCGCCCCGATAGCGCAGAATCCCGGCAGGTCCTTTCCGGAACTCACAAAAAAAACGTAGATGTATGCGTTTCTCGGATCGGGCGGCGGATTGGGCAGGTGCCTGCCGTGCTCATCGGCCACGATCAGCGATCCATAGCCGATGTTTCGATTGTTTGGGCCGCCCTTCGAGGCGGAAAGGGGATCGCTGAGCTGGACGCTCTCTCCCACGACGCTGAATTTGCCCTCGCCGTCAGCCCTGAAAGCCAGGCCCAGCGTCGAGTAGTAACAGGGAACTCCGCCCCCGAAGGGACCACTGCCGGTTGCGCCACACAGGCCCCTGGGATCAGCGGGATTTTTCCAGTGGTATTCGCCCCTGAACGACATGAGCCATCCATGCCTGCCGTGGCCCGCGAGACGAATGAGGTCGCCGCCGCCGGCGTAGTCAGCATTGAAAAGCCATCCGGCGGGGCCGTCACCCTTGCCAAGTACGACGAAGCAGCCGTCGCCACCGGTCACGCGATCCAGCGTTCCGGTGAAGGGACGCACGCCCACCCTCCGCGCGGCGGGCGGGCACAGTTTCCCGCCCCACCCTGTTCCGAAAAAGCGGTATTGGCCGTTTCCGAGCGGTATCGCGCCAAAAGGGCCGTCTGAAGGCCCCCATTCAAACTTGTAACGTCGGAGATCCTGTTGCACCATAAAGGTGGCCGGAGCACTCGCCGTGTAAGTCAGGCGAGGCAAGTCGGCTGGAGTCTGTTTGGCCGGAGGTTCTTTGGCGGGCGGTTCCTCGCGGTTGTTCCCGGGCTTCGATTTCGCCGCAAGACAGGCTGCCCTGACCTGAGGATCAATGATCGGAAGAGGCTTGGCAAATGAAGGCCGCGACTGGCCCTGCAGTATCGGCGTCACGCAGTCCTGCCAAAGGCCCTTTCCCTCGGCTGCCTCGCCCTGAACAAAGCCCGCGCTCTCGCAGGCTGCGGTGATCTTTTCGCACGGGCCGAGCTGCCGCGAGGCAGGAGTCTGAGCGATTGCCCCTGAAATGCCCACACTCAGGACCGCGGCAGAAGCGAAGATGGCTCCAATCCTGTTTTGGCGCCGCAGCATGCGGTCTATTAGAGTGCGAAAGTCAGTGGACAGTCGACAGTTCGGGTCAAGAAGCAAAGCCATTCTGGCGAGAGATGTTGTCTTCATCCAGTTGCTCCTCTGATCGTAGCGGGACTTCCTGGCTGCCGAACTATAAGTAAGCCGCACTTGAAACCGACACAGACTGGCGGCCTATCTCGTCCGCCCTAGAGTCGATCCGCCGGGCGGCGTTGGGGACGCATGGGCCGATAACGCGGCTCCCACTGTCTGGCATCCAGCAGTTGCTCCCACTCCCGAAGCGAGGTTCGCCGGGCGAGCCCCCGGCACTGGGCTCCGAGTTCAACGGCCAGCGCGATGCGACGCGATAGGGCGCGGATCTCTGCAAGCGGCGGCAGGAGGGGCGCGTCGCATCCCGTCTGTGGGGGCGCACTGTCGCTCAGGACCCGGGCGGCGGCCAGGAACATCCTCGGCCAGGGGAATCTCTCCGGCCGGTCACTTGTCACTCCCCATCTGCTGGAACGCCTCGCGGGGTCGATTGTACATGAGATAGGAAAACGGTATCTCATTCAACTTGAAGGAGACGTCCCAAGGAGATACCGTCCCCCTGTTCAAGATCGTCTTGGCCTGAAATTCAAGGTCGTTCATAGAGCCGGTAACGCGGCGATTCAGGGCCTTAGAGAACGACACGAGAAGCATTGAAGATGAAATGAACCGTTCATAGATCAGTTCGAACCCGTCTGCGCGGGTAAATTCCCTGATGTAGCTCGTGACGCGACTCGTGAAGGTGAGGCTATTATTTATCCCGGCGCCGAACATGATCATCGTGTACAAGGACGCACTGTTGGTGATCATGATGTACTGCGCACGGCTCTCGGTAAACAGTCTGGTCGACCAATCGGCGTAACGATTCGCATCAAGAGCCAAGACCTTGGTCGGTCGATCCTTGATCTTCCGGCCGAGGTCGTCGGATATTCTCAATATCATTTCTTGGCATCCAATGCTTACCGTGGACGGCAGCCGACGGAGCGTAGCGACGGAGGGAATCGCAAGCTGCGCTTGCGGCTGTCCGCTCAGGCAGCCTGCAACATGAACTCCACTTTCACCATCTCAAACGGAAACACAATACCGCCCCCCTCGGCTCGCTCAATGAGCCCGGCATTCAGTAGTGCGGTGACGTCGCGATGCACTGCCTTTACATCACGGCCGACGCGACGCGCAGCCTCTCGGATCGACACTGGGCCCGCGCCGCACAATGCCTTCAGTAGTTCCCATCGCTTCGCAGATAAGACCTCCCACAACAGTTCAGGGGTAGCGAAGCTGATACGTGCCGCTTGCTCGGGTTTTCCCGTCTTTCCGACCCGCACGAAGTCGGCCATCGCCTCGGCAGGCGCACGCACATCAAGAATCACGGTTTTCACGGTTCCACCTCGCAATGTCGCGTTGAAAATCGGCGACGAGCTGTTCAAGGGTAGTAAATTCGTAGGTACTCTCCTTGCCGCCAATGTGTCGATGGTCGCCTTTACCCACCTCATTATCGTATCGCAGGACGCATTCACCTCTCACCACATAGGCCAGCCGGTATTTGACGTCATGAGCCGACCCGACCACTGGCTTCCGCATTTGCCATAAGACCAGCTCGGCGAACGCCTCTGCTGAGTAGATAATGCGTCTTCGAAGGAGTTGAGTAGCCTTCATGTTGGGGAAATTACCAAACACTCAGCAATGTTGTCAATTGCTCCATCAACGCCTGGGTGTGTCGCGGTGCCGAACTATAAGTGAGCCGCACTTGAAACCGACAAAGGCCGGCGGCTTCCCCCCAACAATTGGCGGCCTATCTCGGCCGCCCTAGAGTCGATCCGCCGGGCGACGTTGGGGACGCATGCGGCAATAACGGGGCTCCCACTGTCTGGCATCCAGCAGTTGCTCCCACTCCCGAAGCGAGGTTCGCCGGGCGAGCCCCCGGCACTGGGCTCCGAGTTCCACGGCCAGCGCGATGCGACGCGATAGGGCGCGGATCTCTGCAAGCGGCGGCAGGAGGGGCGCATCGAATCCCGTCTGTGGGGGCACGCTGTCGCTCAGGACTCTGGCGGCGGCCAGGAACATCTCGTCTGTGACACGCCGGGACCCCGAGGCGATCACACCCAGGCCCAATCCGGGGAAGACGTAGGCGTTGTTACACTGGCTGATCGGGATGGTGCGTCCTTGGTACGCGACACCTGGGAAAGGGCTGCCGGTTGCCACCAGCGCCCGCCCCTCGGTCCAGGCCACGAGGTCGGCCGGCGAGGCCTCACACTGGGCCGTCGGGTTGGAGAGCGGTAAGAGGATGGGGCGCTCAACCTGCCGGGCCAGGGTCCGGATCACTTCTTCAGTGAAGGGCTTGGGCTGGCCGGTCACGCCGATCAGCGCCGTCGGTTGCGCGCGACGCACTACCTCGGCCAGGGAAATCTCTCCGGCCGGTCCGCGCTCCCAGCCGGCGAGCCGCTCCAGCGGCTGGCGGTAACGCTGCTGAGCCGGGTTGAGATCGCGCATCCCCGTGTGCAGCAGACCGTGGCGCCCGACCAACCAGAGCCGCGATCGGGCCTCATCCTCGGATAACCCTTCATGGACCAGCGCCGCCACCAGCAGATCGCTGATACCCGTCCCGGCCGAGCCGGGGCCCAAGATGACCACGCGCTGGCTGCCCAGGGGGCGGCCGGTGGCCCTCCCCCCCGCCAGCAAGGCGGCGAGGGTGACCGCCGCGGTCCCCTGGATGTCGTCGTTGAAACTGCAGAGCCGGTCGCGGTAGCGGTCGGTCCCGCAGTGTACGGGCATGATCCTTGCCAAAGTCCTCCCATTGCAGCAGCACGCCAGGCAGGTGCCGCTCCACAGCCTGCACGAACTCCTCCACGAAGGCATCGTAGTCCGGCCCGCGCACGCGTTCATGCCGCCAGCCGAGGTAATCCGGATCCGCCAGCCTCTCCGGGTTGTTCGTTCCCACATCGAGCACGACGGGCAGCGTCCGGCCGGGGTCTACCCCGCCGCACGCGGTGTACAGGGCCAACTTCCCGACTGGAATGCCGATCCCGCCCACCCCCTGATCGCCGAGCCCGAGGATGCGTTCGCCATCGGTCACGACGATGACGTCTACCTGGCGATACGGCCGGTTTTCCAGAATGGTGTCCATCTCCTGCCGTTGTGGATAGGAGATGAACAGTCCGCGAGACCGGTGGTAAATATGGCTGTAGCGCTGGCAGACTTCTCCCACCTCCGGGGTGTAGATCATCGGCAACATCTCGGTGAGGTGGTCTTGCAGCAGGCGGTAAAATAGCGTTTCGTTCCGGTCCTGCAGGGCACGGAGGAAAAGGAAGCGCTCCAGTGCCGTCGTCTTCTTCAGGTACTCCTCATACCTCCGGGTCGCCTGTTCCTCCAAGGTGCTTACGCGGAAAGGCAGCAGGCCGACCAAGCCGAAGTCACGTCGCTCCTGTTCGGAAAAGGCGCTTCCCTTGTTCAACAGGGAGCAGTCCAGCAGCAGCCGACCCCGGAGGGGGACCTCCAGGACCGTCTCGCCCGTACGATCATCGATAACTTCTGTGACATCGATCATGTCCATCTCCGCTCCCGTCGATGCACTCTATAACGAGGTGATCCGAGGTGTCAATGCATCCATAAGCGCGACGAGAAAACCAGCGCTGAGCCCAAATGGCAAAAAGTCACGAAGAGCGGCAACTTGTAGGAGGCCAAGCGGAGCGCTATATTGTGAGTAGGAACTGAGACAACGAGGCTTATCAACCAGAGGACTCCCATGTCGGCCGTGATAACCCTTGCTGATACCTTAGCCCGACTCACCAAAGAGGGAGAGCTGTACGAGGAGCTTCCCAACCAGCGGGTGCGGTGCTATGCGTGCGGTCACCGCTGCCTGATCCCGGAGGGGCGACAAGGGGTCTGCCGGGTCCGGTTCAACAAGGGGGGCGTCCTGCAAGTTCCCACCGGCTACGTCAGCGCCTTGCAGGTCGATCCGGTGGAGAAGAAACCGTTTTATCATGTGCTCCCCGGTTCACTCGCCATGAGCTTCGGGATGCTGGGATGCGATCTGCACTGCAGTTACTGCCAGAATTGGCTCACGTCGCAGGTTCTGCGCGATCCTGAAGCTATGAGCCCGCTGGAGCTGAAGTCGGCCGACGACCTGATCGGCATGGCCACACGGTACCGCGCGCCGATCGTTGCCAGCACCTACAACGAGCCCCTGATCACCAGCGAATGGGCGGTCGAGATCTTTCGCCTGGCCAGGGCGAACGGCTTGAAGACCGCCTACATCAGCAACGGTAACGGCACCCCCCAGGTCCTCGAGTACCTGAAGCCGTGGGTGGACCTGTACAAGGTCGATCTGAAGGGGTTCAACGACGCTAACTACCGGAAGCTGGGCGGGGTGTTGGGAAACGTCCTGGACACCATCACGCTGCTCGTGGCAAAGCAGTTCTGGGTCGAGATCGTGACCTTGGTTGTTCCCGGCTTCAACGACTCGAATGAGGAGTTGACCCAGATCGCCGAGTTCCTGGCGTCCGTCTCCGTCGATCTGCCCTGGCATGTCACGGCGTTCCACCAGGATTACAAGATGCTGGACCACGCCAACACGACGGTGGCGACCCTGCTTCGAGCGGCCGAGATTGGAAAGAAGGCTGGCCTGCATTATGTCTATGCCGGGAATCTGCCGGGCCGCGTCGGCACTCACGAGAACACCTACTGCCACGCCTGCCACACCCTGCTGATCGAGCGGGACGGCTACACCATCCTCAAGAACACCCTCACCGACGGCGCCTGCCCCTCCTGCCGGACCACCATCCCCGGCGTCTGGAATTAGCCTCAAGACTTTTCCCCCGTACTGCTTTCCGCTTGACACACACCACCAGGGGATTACAATCCGCTTACGAGGGGAATATTGGCGATACGCTTAGACGTATGGTAGGAGGTAAGACTAATGGGTAAGGTGCCGAAGATCATTCCGATCACTGATCTTCGCCAGGATGCGGCGCGGGTGCTCAAGCGCGTTCAGGACACGAAAGAGCCGGTCATCATTACTCAACGCGGTCGGGCCGCAGCGGTGATGTTGAGCACAGCCGCGTACGAAAAGGCGGAGCATGACAGGCAGCTTCTTCGCCTCCTCGCACGCGGGGATAAGGAGATTGCCGCGGGAAAGGGGTTTGATCTGGAGACCGTAATGGCGGAGGCCGATCGGCTATTGGCAGAAGATTGATCGGTGAAAATTCTCTTTACCCCGTCAGTCAGGGCTCAATTCCTTTCCGCTCTCGCCTATATCCGCCGCGACAAACCCGAGGCCGCATTGCGGTTCCGCCGACGCGCGGAGACCGCTCTAAAAAGACTCGTGAAATTTCCGGATTCAGGCCGGGCGATCCCCGAGTTTTCCGACCTTCCGCAGCGTGAAGTCGTCATTGCGCCGTACCGCTTCTTTTATCGTGAGAAGGGGAAGGCGGTCTGGATTGTTGGCGTGTGGCATGGGGCGCAACACCCAACTGTTCCCGAGGACGTTGAAGACGTCTAACCGACTCCCAAGAAGGAGTTGACAACTCCGAAGAAGGGCGAGACACTGGCTGCGGTTGTCATTCGAGCAAATCTGCGACGCCTAAGTCACGGTGGGATACGGAGTTATGAACGCAGTAATGGAGCTGATTGAGAAGAAGCGTGGCGAGATCACCGAGCTTTGCCACCGGTACGGGGTGGAGCGTCTCTACCTCTTTGGATCGGCCGCTGCCGGGCGGTTCCATCCGCCTTCGAGCGATGTCGATTTTATTGTGGAGATGACGGATCGGCAGCCGAACGCCACTTATGCGAATCGTTACCTTGGATTGGCGGAGGAGTTGGAACGTCTTTTCGGATGGCCCATCGATCTTATCACGGAACAGTCGATCCGCAATCCCTACTTTCGGCGTGAAGTCGAGGCTACTCGCCGACTTCTCTATGGACAACCGCGCGAAGAAGCTCCTGTTTGATGTGTTCGTATCCGGCCGAAGCATCAGCGAATGGTGCGAGGGGCGTAGCTTTTCCGAATACGAAGAAGATCGCCAGTTCCGTCGGGCCGTCGAGCGTGAATTTGAAATTATCGGCGAAGCACTGAACCGGTTGACGCAGATCGACCCCACGACAGCCGCCCGTATTGCAGATCTCAACCGTATCGTGGGTTTTCGTAACCGTATCATCCATGGCTACGACGCCGTTGACGACGCCACCGTCTGGGGTGTCGTTGAGGGTCATCTTCCCCGGCTCCTCGTAGAAGTGGAGGCGTTGTTACGGGACGCCGGGGAAAGCGTTTAAGCGGCGATGGTATAGTGTGAAGGTTGAATAGCCTGAGAGGAACAGCCTTTGCCGTCGTGCGGATTCATAAGGAGTTGTTGCTAGCTACGCGAGAAGCCTGGAGCAGCTCTCCTGGCTTTAAAAACGGTTGGTCGGGGTAAGCTGATCAGTATACGCACTAGTTAGGCGCCCTTCGGTTGTAACGAATATGGCAAAGCCAATACATGATTACCATCGCTTATACAGAATCGAGCTATATTCAAAAGGTGTGCAAATAGGAGAAAGGCGGTGTACCCTCTCGGGTGACATTTGAACCCACCGGGCAGACACCCGGTCAACGAGAGGAGAGCACCGCCATGACGAAGCAGACCACAGAACCGACCACCGAGTC
>JAGWQH010000108.1 GCA_028870115.1 Candidatus Methylomirabilota bacterium | reverse complement strand
GGCAATCGGTCCCCCTCGGTGAGTCCTCTGGACAGCGCGAGACTCTCTGAGATGATGACCCCACCCTCAGCCTTTGCACGCTGAAGGATCGTGGCCGACTCCCCCCTCCTGAACAGGAGCTTGCCGTATCGCGCCACCACCGCGAAATCCCCCGCTGCGAGCAATCCCTCCTGCCCCAGTAGCTCGACACGCGTGCCGATGAACGAGTCAAGAGCAGCGATCCCTTGGATCCGAGCGGCACCTTCGATAAAGGTGTCCAGAAGCCTTGCCTGGCTGCCTTTCACGAAGCGGGCGGCCGGCGACACCATGATGTCGGCCCTGATCGTCTGTTCCACCCACAGCTCCACCGTTCGCCGGAAGCTGCCGATCATGAGGGTCAGCCCAACCAGCATTGCAATGGCGGTCATCATCGCAGCGACCGCGACCGCACTCCGTCCGATCTGTGAAGAGAGGTTGCCGGCCGCAATCGTAAGCAGTGGAGCCCGCCTCCCCCCACAGAGGGAATGAATGCCTGCCCCGGTAAAGCGCAAGAGTTGGGGAGTGAAGCATGCTACCCCAAAGATGAGGCAGGCCAGAGAGAGATAGCCGAAGAGGGGCGCACCACCAACCGGACCCGGGCGGGTCAACAGGAAAGAGGCGGTGAGCAGCAGGAAGCCGTACAGGAGTACGAGCAGGGAACGGCGCGTCCAGGTCCTTTCGAAGGAACCGATGTGCATTACGTCCTTTGGCACGATCCGGCTCGCCGCAAAGGCAGGCGCGAGGGAGGCCAACAGCGCGCAGGCAGTTCCCAATCCCAGCGTTGCAAGCAGAAGGACCGGACCGACCTCGACTTCTTCTACCCGGAGGTAGGCATACAGGGTCGAGACCGTCCTTGAGACGCTCTGCAGGAGTACCCCGCCAAGCCACAACCCCCCACCGACCCCGAGCAGCGAGCCCAGGAGCCCCAGCGCCATTCCTTCTACGGCGAAGAGGACGGCCACTACACGGCGCGTGAGCCCGAGTGAACGGAGGATTCCGATCTGACGCCGACGCTCCAGGACCGAAAGAGAGACGGCATTGTAAACCAGGAAGAGACTGACCAGCAGTG